>JAKJAE010000223.1:1592-5329 GCA_022707665.1 Chloroflexota bacterium | reverse complement strand
TGCCGGTCCGGCAGACTGTAGCTGATGCATTTCTAATTGCGAGCCCTCCCTCCGGATCGGGGAGGGTTCTTTTTTTACCATAACCGGCCGCGATGGCAACAATGAACCATATCCGCAATTTCAGCATCATCGCTCACATTGATCACGGCAAGTCTACCCTGGCCGATCGGTTGCTCGAGCTGACAGGTACCGTGGAGTCGCGTAAGTTCTCGGGCCATTCCCAGCTGCTGGACACCATGGATCTCGAGCAGGAGAAAGGCGTCACGATCAAGGCCTCTGCCGTGCAGTTGAATTGGACTGCCCGTGACGGGGAGACCTATGAGCTCAACCTGATCGATACGCCCGGTCACGTGGACTTTGGCTATGAGGTTAGCCGTGCTCTTGCAGCCTGCGAGGGGGCGCTCCTGGTGATTGACGCCACGCAGGGCATCGAGGCGCAGACCCTGGCTAACCTCTACCTGGCCCTCGAGAATGATCTTGAGATCATCCCCGTGATCAACAAGATCGACCTCGTTACGGCCGACGTGCCGCGTACCACACGCGAGATATGCGATCTGTTGGGCGTGGATGAGTCCGATGTTATCGCGGTGTCCGCAAAAGACGGCACGAATGTCGAGGCTGTCCTGGAGGCTGTTGTCGCACGCGTTCCCCCGCCCAGTGGAACCAGTGTCGAAGCTCCGCTGCAAGCGCTTGTCTTCGATTCGCACTATGATTCCTACAGAGGCGTCATTGCCTATGTACGCGTCTATCAAGGACAGGTCAGCCGTCAGACCGAGCTCCTGATGATGGCAACCAGGGCGCGTACCGAGCCCGTAGAAGTGGGTGTCTTCAGGCCTGACATGACACCAGTGGCAGGCCTGTCTGCCGGCGAAGTTGGCTACATTGCAACAGGATTCAAGAGCGTTCGTGAGGCCCGTGTCGGAGACACGGTGACAGACGCGAAGCGGCCTGCGTCGGATGCGCTTCCAGGGTATCAGCCGGCAAAACCAATGGTGTTCGCCAGCCTTTACCCCTCGGAATCCGACGACTACGAGGATCTGCGCGATGCACTCTCCAAGCTGCAGCTCAATGATGCGGCACTTACGTATGAGCCTGAGACCTCGCAGGCCCTGCAGTTTGGGTTTCGCTGTGGCTTTCTCGGCCTGTTCCATATGGAAATCGCTCAGGAGCGTCTGGAGCGCGAGTACGGGCAGGATCTGGTCGTGACTGCCCCCAGTGTGGCGTACCAGGTTCTGTTGACCAGTGGCGAGGAGGTCGAGATCCATCGCCCGGCTGACCTACCAGACCCGGCTCTCATCAGCGAGGTGCGTGAGCCCTGGATGAAGGTGCAGGTCATCACGCCGACAGAGTACATGGGGGCGTTGATGGAGATATTCCGCCGCAAGCGCGGAAGTTTCCTTCTCACGGAGACCCTTGATCCCCAACGGGTTCTGCTGACGTTTGAGGTGCCGCTGGCTGAGATGGTGATCGATCTCCACGACCGGATCAAGTCGGCAACGCGCGGTTTCGCCTCCATGGATTACGCCTTCCTCGAGTACCGTGTCGACGATCTGGTGAAGGTGGATGTGTTGGTCAACCAAGAGCCGGTTGATGCACTGGCGATCATCGTCCACCGCGACCAAACGTATGAGAAGGGCAGTGCGCTGATCCGGAAGATGAAAGAGGCGATCCCGCGGCAGTTGTTCGAGGTGCCTATCCAGGCTGCCGTTGGCGGCAAAATCGTGGCGCGGGTCAATGTAAAGGCTCTACGCAAGGATGTCCTGGCAAAATGCTACGGCGGTGATGTGACCCGCAAGCGTAAGCTTCTGGAGAAGCAGAAGGCTGGGAAGAAGCGTATGAAGCAGTTGGGAAGTGTTATGATCCCGCAGGAAGCCTTCCTAGCCATCCTGAGGATCGATGAGGACTAACGGGAGGTAGCGCGCAGATGGGTGGTGGGCCTTGGTTCTGGCAACGCATCCCGGTGCAGCGGCGGAAGCGCATCGTGCTCTTTGCGTTAGCGGCCATCACCGTGGGTCTCACGCTCTGGGCGGCCCGATCGGTGCTGGGGCTCTACATTGTTGGCCTGGTCCTGGCCTATGTTCTGGCTCCGCTGGTCGGTGCCGTCCAACGTGGCATCGAATGGCTCGCACGGGTGACACGACTGAAGTTCCTTGGGAAGGCAGCGCGGTCACTGGCAATCCTGATCAGTTATCTGGCCGTCGCGGCCCTGATCGCGGGTTTCATCGCACTCGTTGTGCCCATTATCAATCGCGAAGCGCAGCAACTGTGGGCGGGCCGAAACGCTATCTGGGGCAAACTCACGGAGTGGGGTGAGGATGTTTTCCACCGCTATCAGCTGCTTCCGGACGGCGTGCGGGATCAGATCGACGATGGCCTCCGTAACCTGTCGACGTTCGTCACCGACGCGTTCCAACAGGCCCTGAAGGGATCGGTAACGGCCATATCCTACACGACAAGCCTCGTTCTGGGTGCTACGATCGTGCCGTTCTGGACGTTTTTCCTTTTGCGCGATTATGCGCATTTGAGGCAGTCGTTGTACCAGTCTCTGCCGGAGACCCTGCAGGCTGACGTGCGCAGCGTTGCCAAAATGCTAGACCGCACCATCGGTGCCTATCTCCGCGGGCAGATTCTCCTCATGGGCATCATGGGTGTGTTGCAGACGCTGGTTCTGACCATCCTGGGTGTGGACTACTCGCTCCTCCTCGGCGCACTGGCCGGACTGCTGGAGATCGTGCCGAGCATCGGGCCGACGGTTGCTGCCGTACCCGCCATCCTGATTGCTCTGGCTCGCAACCCAGGCCTGGCGCTGCTGACGGCAGGAGCAGCGATACTGATACAGCAGGTGGAGAACTCCTTCATCGTACCTCGTGTGCTGGGGAGGACGATTGGGTTACATCCGGTTGTGATGATGGTCATGCTCGTGGTCGGCACCGAGATCGCCGGACTGGCCGGGCTGGTGCTGGCCCCGATCCTTACGGCCGTGCTCCGAGACGTGTACCGCTACCTTGCCTATCGCTTTGCGGACGAGCCCCAGACCCCCGAGGCCGCACTTGCGCTTGCGCTGGAGCGTGGGACTGCGCCTATCAGGATCTAGGAAAGGGGGCATGGCGTGACGCAGTTCAGGCCTTGCACAATCCGCGGTCTTGTTGTATAATCACCTCCATTGACCGGGGCGTGGCCCAGTTTGGCTAGGGCGCTACAATGGGGTTGTAGAGGACGACGGTTCAAATCCGTCCGCCCCGACACGAAAGTGCGAGTTCAGGAACGCAGAGGCCCACCATATGGTGGGCCTCTGCGGTTATCCTAGCCTGGCCAACGCTTGCCGATCCGTTCCCTGATCCGCTCAGGCGTCCTTGACAATGGGCAGCGCGATGGTTACCGTCGTGCCGCTGTCCGGTCCCTGGCTGCTCTCGATTCGGATGGTGCCGCCCATACTGGCGACGAGCGCCTGTGTGATCACTAGCCCAAGTCCGGCCCCTTGCTGCTCCAGTTTGTCGCGATCCACCTGGCCAAAGGTCTCGAACAGGCTATCGATCTTTGTCTCGGAGATGCCGACGCCCCAATCCTGTACACCGATGATGACGGCTCCGCCGTCGGCCTTCGCGGTGACCCGTATCCGTTTCGTCTCACCTCGGCTGAACTTGGCAGCGTTGTCGATGAGCCGGGCCAGGGCATCCGTGAGGAAGTACTCGTGAACGGCTACGGGAGGAAGGTCCTCTGGCACGTCGAGTTCGAGG
>JAKJAE010000223.1:0-1582 GCA_022707665.1 Chloroflexota bacterium | reverse complement strand
CAGTTGGCCCATTTGAGCCGTCACCGAATTGCGAATGATCCGCGCGAGCTCGTGTTCGACTGCGCCCAGAAGCTCGAACTCGCGTTGGAGTTCCCCAGACTCGAGGCGTACTACGAGCAACAGATCCTCCACCATCTTCGTGAGACGATCTGCACCCCGCTTGATGCCGACGAGAAACTGCTGGAAGTCGCCCGCGGGCAGATTCGCAGCTTCCTCAAGAGCCAACTCGGTATAGCCATACACGCTTGTCAGAGGTGTGCGAAGCTCATGGCTCAGCAGTGTGATGATGCGCCGCTTGAGTTCGTCGAACTCGATCTCGCTCGCCTCGCGAATCGCCTGCGCTCGCCCTATGCGCGACTTGACGACGATGAGCAGTTCCTGCGGATCAAAAGGCTTGACGAGGTAGTCCTCTGCTCCCATAGCCTTGCCTCGCAACCGGTCTTCCTGCTCGGCACGGGCCGTCAGGAAGACAAACGGGATCGGCACCCACATTGGTCGTTTGTGGACCTCTTCGAAGAACCGGTACCCGTCCATGCGTGGCATGGAGATGTCGGCGACGATCAGGTCGGGGGTGAACGTCTGTAGTTTCTCCAGGGCATCCACGCCATCGACGGCGGTCACGACTTCATAGCCCTCGGCCTGCAGGATGTCGCGGATCGCCAACAACAGCAGTTCATGGTCTTCGACGGCCAGGATCTTTTTGTTACTCACTGTTGACTCCGTGGATAGGGGTGGACGCTGCAATCGGACGCTGCCGCTCACCTGCCTCGGCGAGTGGTAGCCTTATCGTCGCACAAGTGTCGACACCAGGGGTGCTGCTGACTTCAATGGTCCCTCCGTGGCGCTCAATGATGGCCTTTGCGATAGGCAGCCCGAGGCCGTTTCCTGGAATGCCGGCAGCGCGCGCAGCGTCGCCTCGGAAGAAGCGCTCGAAGAGGTGGGCCTGCTCGTGGTAGGGGATGCCCGGTCCAGTATCCTTGATCGTGCACGTAGCCCAGACGGTACCATCCCGCGTCGTTGCTTCGGTCGAAATGCGGATTTCGCCCCTGTCCGTGTAGAGCAGGGCATTGTTGACGAGATTGCTGACGGCCTCGATGAACCAGGTTGGATCGATGTACACCATCAGGGGGTCGTGCGAGATGGACTCCACCACCGACAAGCCCTTGGCTGCAGCGACCGGTGCGGCGCTCCGCGCTTCACAGGAGATGACGATGTTCATATCTGTCAGCACCGGTGCCAACTCAAAGCGACCTGACTCAATGCGGGCAATCTTCACGATTGCCTCTACGAGGTTGGCGATCCGGCCGGTCTCCTTCTCAAGTGCCTGGAAGTATACGTCGTGTTTCTCGGGAGGGCCAGAGCGCAAAAGCGATGCATAGAGCTTGATCGTCGTGATCGGCGTGCGCAACTCGTGCGAGATGTCGGAGATGAACTGCGATCGCATTCGGTCCACTGCGCGCAGGTGTGTCACATCATGGGCGGCCACAACGATGGCTGGTGTCGGATCGTCTCCCGAGATGGGAGCCGCGCGCAGCTCAAGATCCAGGTCGGTCAGCTCAACCAGTTGGAGGCTGTCCTCGTC
>JAKJAE010000222.1 GCA_022707665.1 Chloroflexota bacterium | reverse complement strand
CCACGCGTAGTCCGCTTTCGTTTTGGTGCCGGACGCGCAGCGCCAGTGTCTTCATCCCGCGCGCCAGCAGATACCCGTCCTGTGGGCTGCAGACGCCGCCCAGCAGGCCCCGGGTGTTCTCCACTGCCGTTACCCAGCGGTAGCTGCCGGCGACCACGCCCGCCAGAAGGTCGTTGTGCCCGCCCAGGTACTTGGTGGCACTGTGCACCACAAGGTCGATCCCCAGCGCCAGGGGGCGCAGGTTGACCGGCGTGGCGAAGGTGCTGTCCACAACGGTGAGGATGCCGCGCAGTTGCGCCAGTGCTGCGACCTGTTCCAGGTCCATGATGCGCAGGTAGGGGTTGGTGGGCGTTTCGCCAAAGATCAGCCGGGTATTGGGGCGGATGGCGCCCCGTAGCGCCCGGAGGTCGTCCACCGGCACCAGCGTGGTCTCGATGCCAAGCCGTGGGAGGAAGCTCACGGCAAACTCGCGGGTCTTGCGGTACGCATCGCGCACCACGATCGCGTGATCGCCGGCAGAGAGGAACGTGAGCAGCGTGGTCGTGCTTGCCGCCATGCCCGAGCCAAAGAGCACCGCGCCCTCGGCCCCCTCGAGTGCCGCGATCTTCTGCTCGGCGACCTTGAGCGTGGGGTTGCCATAGCGTCCGTATTCGTCACGGAGCGGCAGATCCCCGCCCGCGTCCCGGGCTTCGGTACGCTCTGCCTTGCGCTTCATGAAAGCCAGCACGTCGGCGGTGTCGGCAAATGTGTAGGTCGATGTCTGGACGATGGGCGTGGTGAGCGCGCTATAGGGCTTGCGCCGCTCCTCGCCCGCATGCACAGCCTGCGTTGCGTCGTGGTCCGATGTCATGGTATGTCCTCTCCTTTGCTCCGGTTCCTGCGGCTCGGATCGAGAGAGGGCGTGACAACGAAAACGCCCCTTCAGCACAGACCCATCGCTGCGGGGCATCTGAAGAGGCGCCAAGCCAACTTATAGCTTTGCTCTCATCTTCCAGAACCCGCGTCCGCCGGGATTCTGTCGGAGTTGGCACCGTCGGACCGGGGGCACACGTCGCACCGCGTCCGGGTTGCCGAGGTTTCACAGGGCCGATCCCTCCACCTCTCTCGATAAGAACCGGCGGGAACTATACCACGTGAGATGGGTCTGTCAATGCTCAGGGCTATCGCATTTGGCAGTCGCGTGCTTGCGCCGTTTCGCTTCGCAAGGGCATGACCATCGTGTCGCATTCTGCCGTGCTGGTACGAAGTGCGATCGGCCTGTGCCAATGTCCGGAGAAAGAAGCCGCACTCGGTCTCCGGTCGGATGGACCGAAGTATCGCGAAGGCATCGAGATCCTGTCATCCACGTGTCACGGAGTCGCTTTACCCGGCCCCGAGACCTTGTTACAATGAGATCAGGTAGAGTGTGGCAGGCACAGACGTCACAAGACCCTGTTACCGTTAGCGTTCGGTGTCTATGCGATCTCTCCGTCCTTATCCTGTGTGACCAACGACCGGGGACTGACCATTATGACGGCGAAAGTGCTCGTTGTCGACGATGAACAACCCATCATTGACGTCCTGACCTACAACCTGAAGCGCTCGGGGTACCAGGTCCTGGTGGCCTGGGATGGTGAGGGGGCGTTGGAGGTCGCGCGGCGCGAGCGGCCCGACCTCATCATCCTCGACCTGATGCTGCCGAAGCTCGATGGCACCGAGGTCTGCCGTACGCTGCGGCGTGAGATGGCGGGCGTCAGAACGCCCGGTGTCAGAACGTCCGATATCCCTATCATCATGTTGACGGCGCGCGATGAGGAGATCGATCGCGTGTTGGGACTCGAGCTTGGCGCTGACGACTACGTCGTCAAGCCGTTCAGCGTTCGGGAGTTGCTGGCCCGCGTCAAGGCGGTGCTCCGGCGTACGCAGCAGGTCTCACAGGGCGCGCAGGCTGTGATCCGCGTGGGTGACCTTCTTGTGGATCGTGGACGCTATGAGGCGCGCCTGGGCACGGCGCCGGTCGAGCTGACGACGCTCGAGTTCGAGATGCTGGCCACGTTGGCGGAGAACCGCGAGCTGGTCATGACCCGCGAGCAACTTCTCCAACAGGTCTGGGGCTATGAGTACCTTGGCGACCACCGCGTGGTGGACGCTGTGGTGAAACGGCTGCGTGCCAAGCTGCGGGACGCCGGTAACGGTGCTGACCTGATCGTCACCGTGCGTGGCGTCGGCTACAAGCTGGAACCATGAGCGGAAGCCTGCGCCTCAAACTGCTCCTCAGCCACCTCGGACTGATCGTCCTGGCGATGGGGCTGGCAGCGCTCCTGTTGCTCACCTTTCTGCAGCGTTACTTCCTCGAGGCGACCGAAGCGAGCCTTGCCGCGCAGGCACGGATCACGGCCCAGGCGCTGATTCCGGGAGCGCTTGCCGTGGGCCCTGTGTCGGAGGTGCAGTCGCCCCTCTCCAACGCGATCCAACAGCGACAGGTCGGTAACCTGGCGTTGCAGGCGGAGAACCTGGCACTTCCCGCCGGCGCTGTGACCCTGAGCGACCTCGATCTTGACTATCTGTCGGACTCCTCGCTGCAGCTCGGCGCGCAGCTCGAAACGCGCATTCGTGTGCTCGATGTGACGGGGACCGTGCTTGTCGATTCGGCGGGCGGGCCGGATTCTGCCGGAACATCCAGTGTCCCAGAGGCTTTGGTGGAGCGGGCGTTGGCAGGCGTCTATGGCAGTGAGACGATCCGCGAGGGCGGAGAGCCGATGTTGGCCGTTGCGATGCCCGTCCTTGTCGAGGACGCATTGGCCGGCGTCGTCTACCTGACCCAACCGCTGCGCGATATCGACGCCGTGCTGGTCGACCTGCGCACGCGGCTTGCGTGGTCCACGGCCATTGCCCTGGTGCTCTCGGGCGCCGTGGCCCTGCTCCTGTCGCGGGCCATCACGCGCCCGGTCGGACGGCTGACGGCAGCTGCCGGTGAGATCGCTCGAGGCCGGCTCGACCAGGAGGTCCCGGTGCATTCGCGGGATGAGCTCGGGCGTCTTAGCCGGACCTTCAATGACATGGCGGCCCGTTTACGGCTGGCCCGCCAGGCCCAGACGACGTTCGTCGCCAACGTCTCTCACGAGCTGCGCACGCCCTTGACCTCGATCAAGGGCATGGTCGAGACGTTGCGCGACGGTGCCGTCGATGACGTCGCCGTCCGTGACCAGTTTCTTGCGACGGCCGAGTCGGAGACAGATCGCCTGATCCGGCTTGTGAACGACCTCCTGGTGCTGACGCGCGCCGATGCCGAGGCCCTGAACCTGCGCCGCGAGCCATTGGACCTTGCCGAGTTGGCAAGATCCACGATCGAAGGGCTGGCGCCACGCGCTGCGAGCCGCGAGGTGCAGATCGCGTTGGAGGCTGACCCCGAGGCACCGTTGGCGTGGGCCGATGGCGACCGGATTGCCCAGGTCCTGGTCAACCTGCTCGACAACGCGATCAAGTTCTCGCATGAGAGCGGTGTCGTGACCGTGCGCGTGGAGCGCGATGGCGACGGGGCCCGGGTCAGCGTGCACGATACCGGCAATGGCATTTCCTCTGACGATCTTCCTCAGATTGGTCAACGGTTCTACCGGGCCGACAAGGCACGGGCGCGTCGCCGCGCGGATGCCGGAGTTCGGGCTGACGGCGGGCCGAGCGGGAGCGGCCTTGGGCTCTCCATTGCTACAGCACTTGTCGAGGCCCACGGCGGCACACTGCGCATTGCCAGCGAAGAGGGGCGCGGCACCACCGTTACGTTCACGCTGCCCGGCGCGTAGACCGTGATGTTGGGCGGCTCTCCAGAGCCGCCTTCCTGTGTCCATCCTGGTGCAATTCCCGAGGCGGGCGAGGCGCCCGCAGGCGTTGCGATGCCAGTGGGTCGTGATCTGCGCTCCCGTCGGGACGTCCGCGGCACTGGGGGAGACACAGAGGGCGGCTGCGCGCGGCGGATGGCCGGGTCTGGAGACACCGGCCTACATCAGAGAGGTGGGCAGCCGCGGCGCCTGGGCAGAGGCGGGCGAGGCGCCCGCAGGCGTTGCGACGCCCGCGGTCCGAGAGAGGACGAAGAGGGGGGCTCCGAAGGGGCGAACAAGACAGTTCGCCCCACAATTGCCCCAAGGGCATTGGGCTCCTGTCATCCGGCTGTCACAGTCATCCGCTATACCAGGGGTAGATCCGAATGCTTCAGGAAAGGAGATCCCCATGGTACGCGCACATAGACTGTTGATCGGGTGCATGGCCCTTGTGGCGCTGCTCTTGCCTCAGGCCGTGTTGGCCGACGGCATGATCCTGCCGCTGGAGGCCGATATCGGTTACCTCGTGGTTCGTTATCACCACGTCGCCGTCGATATCGCTGATACCCACGCGACAACCCACGTCGAGCAAGCGTTCACCAATCCGTTCCCCTACGAGGTGACGACGCAGTACATTTTCCCGGTACCGCCCGGCGCGATGGTCACCGGCTTCCAGGCGGTGGTCGACGGCGAGGCGCAGACGGTGAACTATCAGGATGCCGCGGCGACCAACGCGGCACTCTATGCCCTGGTCGCCGAACGGCACAATCCATCGTTGCTCCAGTATGCGGACTGGACGTCGCTTACCTTCGATCTCACACTCCCCGCCAGCGCCACGCGCACGATGTCGTTGACCTACGACGAGGTGCTGACGCCTGAAAACGGACTGGTGCACTATCACTATGTCCTTGGTACCGAGCGCTATACCTCCGAGCCCTTGGAGGATGTGTCGATCACGGTGCACCTGAACTCGTCTGAAGGGCTGGGTACGGTCTACTCCTCGTCTCACCCGGTCGCGGTCGAACGCTCCGAGGGCGGACGGGCGCAGGTCTCCTGGAAGGCCGAGCGGGTACGGCCCACCGAGGACTTTCACCTGTTCTTCTCCCCTGCAGAGGGCGGCTTCGGCAGCGGTCTGCTGTTGGGGCACCAACCCGGGGCCAGCGGCGAGGACGAGGGGCATTTTCTGTTTCTTTTCGCGCCCGACCAGGCCCGGAATGAGGCTCCGGCACTGCCCAAGGACATCGTCTTTGTCATCGACCGGTCCGGCAGCATGGAGGGCGAGAAGATGGTCCAGGCCCGGGATGCCCTGCAGTTCATCCTGGGCCAGCTAGGGCCGGAAGACCGTTTCTCGATCGTGAGCTTTGACGACCGCCTGGACACGGTGGCCACGACGCTGCAACCCGTGACGGGCGAAACGATCCTCCAGGCACGCCGCTTCGTCGACGACCTCTATGCGCGCGACAGCACCGACATCGATGCTGCGCTCGAACAGGGCCTGGCGATCCTGGAAGAGAGCGCCCCGCGACGTGGCGCGACACGCCTCCTCGTTTTCCTCACCGATGGCCTGCC
>JAKJAE010000221.1:5057-5376 GCA_022707665.1 Chloroflexota bacterium | reverse complement strand
CTCGGCATAGAGACGGGCGTTGCGAATCGCCACGGCGATCTGGTCGGCGAGCGTGGTGAAGGCAGCCACATCCTCGGCCGCGAACGCATCCAGAGCCTCGCTCTGGATGTCCAGAGCCCCAATCAACGTGTCGCCGAAGCGCAACGGGAGCGTCAGCTCGGAGCGTATGGCCTCTAGCCCTTCTGCCGGTAGGTAGCGCGGATCAGCGTAAGTATCGTTGCACAGATAGGTCACACCGGTGCGACAGACATGGGCAATGATGCTCAGGGGGGCAGCCAAGTCTATCACAGAACCGGGCTCGAGTATCGGCGTGTCGGTG
>JAKJAE010000221.1:311-5047 GCA_022707665.1 Chloroflexota bacterium | reverse complement strand
CGCTCCCGGATCAGTGTGACGATCTCGAAAAGCAATCGGTCGACGTCAAGGATTGAGGCCACCTGGTGGATCACCTCGGCACTGGTCTCGAGGCGAACTGTCTGCCGCGAGAGGGCGTGGTTCACGGCGTCAAGGCGAGTGACGAAGTCTTCCAGTTCGCTGCGTTGTTGGTAGAGATCAAGGAAAACCTTGACCTTGCTCAGCAAGATGCGGGGTGAGACGGGCTTGCTGAGGAAGTCAACCGCTCCTGTCTCGTAAGCCCGGTGGTGGTGGTAGGTGTCCGAGTCGTGGGCGCTGACGAAGATGATGGGGAGAGTTGCCGCCTTGGGCATCTGCCGAAGCGTCTCGGCCAGTGTATACCCGTCCATTCCGGGCATGCGCACATCGAGTAGGATGACGAAGAGGTGGTCCTCCCGGGCGACGATGTCCAGGGCCTCTGTACCCGACCCGGCCTCGAGGACTTCCACGTCGAGCGTGCTCAGCGTGCGGGCAAGCATACGGCGATTGGAGGGCAGGTCGTCGACGACCAGAACCCCGGGTCTGCGGCTGTCCAGGCGCGCATCATCCTGTGATGGCATACTCCGAGTATATTTCGGACTTGTGAGGCCGCAAGGGTGTTCATCCCCGGGCATTGACAGCCTAACGCTTTCGGGTACACTCCGATTTGCTAGATGAGTGTCGCTTTATCTTGTGGCGGCCCGACCTTGCGGGCCGCTCACTCTGGAGGGGAGAATGGACCACGTGACCAACCGAATGCAGACCCAGACGTTGGGCTATCCACGCATTGGCAGGGACCGCGAGCTCAAGCGTGCGCTCGAGAGCAACTGGGCCGGAAAGCTTGACGCGCGGAGTCTGATGGCGGTGTTTGACAGCGTTGTGGAGGCAGGTTGGATCACCCAACGCGAGGCCGGCATTGATGCCATCGCGGTTGGTGGCGAGAGCCTCTATGACCACGTTCTCGACTGGTCGATCCGGTTTGGCCTCATTCCCGAACGGTTTCGGGGGCTGGAGGGCCTGAAGCGCACGTTTGCAATGGCACGCGGCCTTCCTGGCATTCCGGCGCTCGAGATGACCAAGTGGTTTGATACCAACTATCACTACCTCGTGCCAGAGGTCGAGGCCGACGTGACCCCGGTCGCCGACTTTGCGGACTATCTGGCCCTGATCGGACGGGCGCGTGCTGTGCTCGGCGCACGGGCTGTGCCTGTCGTCCCGGGACCGTTCACGTTCCTGCGGCTGTCACACCTGGTAGCTCCACTGGGCGCTGTGCTCGACAAGCTGCTGCCGTTGTACCGAGAGCTGTTCACGGCCCTGGCGCGTCTGGGCGTGACCGAGGTCCAGATCCACGATCCGGCCCTGGTCCTCAGTGGCGTCTGCGCGTTCCGCGATGACATCGAGCGGGCGTATGCTGGTCTTGCAGATTCGGGCGTGCGCCTGAACCTTGTCACGTATTTCGACGATCTGGGCGATGCCTATCCCTGGGTGGCAAATTTGCCTGTGGATGTCCTTTCCCTGGACTTCACGCGTGGCGAGACGCTGTCGCTCATCGAGGAGTATGGTTGGCCTGCGGGCAAAGTGCTGGCAGCGGGTGTGATCGATGGCAGGAGCATCTGGAGGGTACGTCCCGGCACCGTGCAGGAGATCCTGAGCCGCCTGCAGGCGCTTGCCGCATTTCAGGTCTCTGGCACGCTCCGGCTTAGCGCTTCATCGTCACTGCAGCACGTGCCTCACAGCGCTGCCCGGGAGACGGGCCTGCCTGAGGCGCTGCGCAACGTACTGGCTTTCGCGGATGAGAAGCTGACGGAGTTGGCGATGCTTGCCAGAGGTGACCTGGCCGGTGCGAATGCCGCGTGGGCGACTTTCCAGGCGTTTGCCCCTGCCGATGAAGCCGTCAGGGCACGGGTGGCAGCACTGACCGCCGATGACTTCCGGCGTGCCTTGCCTTATGAAGAGCGTCGCCCGCAGCAGGTGGCCCTGCCGCGCCTGCCAATGACGACGATCGGCTCATACCCGCAGACGCGCGAGGTGCGCCAACTGCGTGCGCGTTACACCAGAGGGGAGATCACGACCGCCGAGTACGAGGCCGGCATTGACGCGTTGACTGCCTACGCGATCGGTGTGCAGGACGGCCTGGGCCTGGACATGCTCGTGCACGGTGAATTCGAGCGGACTGATATGGTGGAGTTCTTCGCACAGAAGCTGACCGGCTTCGCCTTTACCCAGCACGGCTGGGTGCAGAGCTTTGGCAGCCGCTGTGTTCGCCCTCCGATCATCTACGCCGACATCGCGCGGCCCAAGGCTATGACCGTGCGCGAGTTCTCGGTGGCTCAGTCGTTCACGGCAAAACCCGTCAAGGGCATGTTGACCGGGCCGGTGACCATCATCAACTGGTCATACCCGCGGACCGACATCCCGCGCCACGAGATCGCGTACCAGCTTGGGTTGGCGCTGCGCGATGAGATCGCGGATCTCGAAGCCGCCGGGGCGAAGGCGGTGCAGGTCGATGAGCCGGCGCTGCGCGAAGGGCTGCCGCTCAAACGCGAGCACTGGGATGCTTATCTCACCTGGGCGACTGATGCATTCCGACTCGCGACAGGAAAGGCCCTTCCCGAGACGCAGGTGCACACACATATGTGCTACTCCGAATTCGGTGAGATCCTCGAAGCGATCGATCGGCTGGACGCTGACGTCATCTCGATTGAGAATGCTCGTAGCGATGATGCGACGCTGGGAGAGCTGGCGGCCTATGGGTACCCGCGTGAGGTGGGACCCGGCGTCTACGACATCCACAGCCCGGTGGTGCCGACCGTGGCGTTCGTCGAGGAGAAGCTGCGTTCGTTCCTGCGGCACCTGGCCCCAGAGCGCATCTGGGTGAACCCCGACTGTGGCCTGAAGACACGGGCGTGGGCGGAGGTGTTGCCGTCGCTGCAGGCGATGGTGGCGGCCGTGATGCGATTGCGGGAGGAGCTGGCTCCAGCGAACTCCTCACAATCCCCCGGGGCATGATCCGACCTTCCAGCCGGTGTGGTGTGGTCAGCGCGCAGGACGGCATCTGATGACGTGCTTTCGAGGTTGACTATGGCCAGCGCTTTCCTCTCTCGTCTTGATGCTGCGCAAGCCCCGCTCCTTGCGGACGGGGCGATGGGCACAATGCTGCACACCAGGGGGGTCGCATTCAGCACATGCTTTGACGCGCTTAACCTGAGCGATCCGGCCATCGTGGCTGAGGTCCACCATGCTTACGTGGAGGCGGGGTCGGACATCATCCTTTCCAACACGTTCGGCGCCAACCGCTACAAGCTCGACGAGCATGGCTTGGGAGACCAGGTCGGTGCGATCAATCGGGCGGGGGTTGAGCTGGCGCGCCGCGTTGTGCTTGCGGCCTTCAGGGAAGTGTTTGTCGCTGGCGACATTGGTCCCCTCGGGGTACGGCTCGCGCCCTATGGGCGCGTGCAGGTTGCGCAAGCCCGCGAAGCGTTCCTGGAGCAGATCAGCGCCCTGGTCGAGGCCGGGCCTGACCTTCTGGTGATCGAGACCATGACCGACCTGGAAGAGGCCCTGGCGGCTGTATGGGCGGCACGTGCCGTGACCGATCTCCCGGTCGTAGCATCAATGACGTTTACACGCGATGACCGCACGCTGCTCGGGGACGCCCCCGCCGTCGTGGCCCGGCGGCTCTCGGAGGCAGAGGTCGAAGTCATTGGCGTGAACTGCTCGGGCGGTCCAGTGCAGCTGCTGCGGATTCTCGAGCAGATGCACGCCGCCGTGCCAGACGGACGCTTCTGGGTCAAGCCCAATGCCGGCTGGCCCGAACAGGTCTCCGGGCGCATCCGCTACCCGGCGACGCCGGAGTACTTTGGCGAGTACACCTGGGCCTTCAGGAAGGCGGGCGCTGGCGTCGTGGGCGGGTGCTGCGGCACAACACCCGAACACATCGTGGCCATGCGCGCGGCGATTCGTGCTGGGGAGCCGGCGGAGTGCCGGGTCACGAGTGAGCCAGCGCTGGTACCGGCCGTGGGCGTCAACATCGCCCCGGACCAGCACTCACTCCTTTCGCGGAAACTGCGCGACGGGGGATTCGCGCTTGCCGTTGAGATGGATCCGCCCCGGGGACTCTCGACGCATCGGCTGATTGCCGGTGCGACGCTCCTGCGCGAGGCGGGTGCAGACGTGATCAACGTGGCCGACAGCCCGATGGCGCGCATGCGCATGAGCCCGTGGGCAGTCTGCGCCCTGATCCAGGACAGGGTGGCGATAGAGACCACGTTGCACTTCCCGACTCGCGGGCGAAACCTGCTCCGCGTTCAGGGTGACCTATTGGCAGCCCATGCCCTGGGCGTGCGGAACGTCTTTGTCGTCATGGGCGATCCGACGGCGATCGGCGACTACCCTGACGCGATGGACGACTACGATGTGGTGCCTTCAGGCCTGATCAAACTGATCAAGCAGGGGTTCAACGCGGGTGTCGACCACGCCGGTGCGGACATTGGCCAACCGACGGCTTACTTCGTCGGTGGGGCGCTCAGCCTCTCGCCCGTAGACGTGGCGCATGAGGTGAAGGTGCTGCGGCGCAAAGTGCAGGCCGGTGTGGACTTCCTGTTGACGCAGCCGGTCTACGACGTGGAGGCGGCGCGACAGGTACTGGACGCCTATGCGGATCGCTACGGACCGCTCGAGGTGCCGGTGCTGGCGGGCATCTTGCCACTCTATGGCGTGCGCCACGCGCGCTTTCTCGA
>JAKJAE010000221.1:0-301 GCA_022707665.1 Chloroflexota bacterium | reverse complement strand
GGGATCACGATCCCGCCGGCGGTTGTGGCGCGGCTGGAGGGAGCGGGCGAGAAGGCACCGCAAGAGGGTGTGCGCATCGCGGTAGAGCTGGTCGAGGCGGTGCGCCCGTGGGTGCAGGGTGCCTACATCATGCCGGCGTTCAGCCGCTACGATCTCGCCGCCGAGGTCATCGACGGCGTGCGCTCGGGGCTGGCCTCCGGCTTATGAAGTTTACTGAGATTCAGGCGGCGAGCTTGGCCGCCCAGGCGGCAGCGCGCCCGAGCTCACCGTCTCTGAGCGGTCCCTCGGAAGCGTTGACGTA
>JAKJAE010000220.1 GCA_022707665.1 Chloroflexota bacterium | reverse complement strand
GATGGGCTCGACCGCAAGATCAAATCATAGACTCGGCACAGGGCCTTCCTCTGTTCAGGGGTGAGTTCAGTCATCGCACGGCCCTCCCCGCCACCTAGGTGGGCTATCCGGCACTGCGTTGTCGAGCAGTGCTTGGAGCCCCTTAAGCTCGTGTCTGGCCTTCATCTCGGCCAATTCGTCACCGATGGCGGCTGCGACGCGATGCTCTGCCGAGCAGAGAATTGCATACTTCACCATCCGAAGCGCCTGGGGATCGATAGAGCTCCCCAGTTCGATGTCGGCACCTGGCCGACTCCAATACAGTACAACCTTGGCGAATTCCATCTCGGAAAACCTTGCTCCGGAAACGAAGAGGCCATCCCCTCGGATGGCCTCGCGTTTCCCTTAATCACATATGCGCTTATTATCGCCGTCACGTGCCAAAAACCGGCACATCCTCAAGGAAAATCCCCGCGCCAACATCAAGGCGGGCGAATAGGTCGCGGTGAGACAGTAATTTAGGGCGGATAGTATTGGCCGCCTTCTTGATTATGTCTGTGGTCGCCACCAGCCCGAGGCCGAGGTTGCTAAGAACTTCGCTCCAGGACCAGATTTCCGGCATGGACCAGTGCTTGGCGCAACCATCTAGGAACAGCAGTTCCTTGGGCGTGAAGATGTTCCGTAGAGCGTCGACACTGTAGTCGCCGATTCCTGGCCTGACCGTCCCGATCCCAAGTGCTTTGACGGTGATCTCTACCAGGCGTCCGAGCACTATTGGCCCCAGCGGTCTGAAGCTGGAACCCGGAACGATCCAGTCAAGCTGATAGTCCAGGTACCAGCGGGTTGCTTCAGCCGTATTCACATCAGGACACCAGTTCGTCAGCCCGCGCGCAATGTTATGTGCCTCGATCTCGAGGATCTCTTTCACCAGGGGCTCGCCGATGACACCAGTACGGCTGAGTTGGCTGTCAACCTTGAACACGCGTCCGGCAGTCTCATCTGCATATGGGGTGGCGGTCTCAGCTGACAGAGCCAATCTGGCAGCCGCGCCGAGTGCGGCGAACCCACTCCCGTCGGGCGATACTAGCCGTGCAAGGCTGGGGTGAAGTAACTGGTCGATGCCCTCCGCAAGAGCCCGGACGGACACCGATCCCGTGTTATTCTCTGAAGAAGAGTATAGGTCCTCATAGACCTCATTGCCGGACCCAGTGACGAAGTCAGAGGGTTCTACATCCACATTCTTAAGGTATGACACTTACTACTCAATCAGGTAATCTCACCTTGCGGTGCTGGACCGTTCCTCGGCCCGTTGTGTGTTTCAGCTCAGTTCGTCACAAATCCTCCTCCTCTGCAGGTCAGCTAGACCTGCGTCTGACCAAGAAACTGCGTCAATGAGTCTCCGGCGTTTTCTGTCCCCAGTGTAATCGACGACGCCTTGCCGATCCAGGAGATTTCTAGTGGTAACCGGTAATTAGCGGCGGTGTTTTTCCGGTAGATTACCGTCTGCGCGGCCCGGGGCGTCTCCAGTCCGATACCTCGCCAGCCTCGGCCATCTCGCGCCAGTCGTTCCGGACATCCTCCGCCGTGAACTCTGCGTCACCGTAGATTTCGCGGAATTCACCTTTGACGACCAGCCCCAGCTTGTCGAGGTCTATCTTGGGAAATTGGCGCCTGATCTCGCTTTGAAGGCGCTCCTCCTCCACTCGCTGAGCCTCCCGGGCCAGCTCTTTCTGGGTGAGGGCCGGTTGCTTGCTCTTGAGTTCCTTGAACAGGTCTGCGCGGCGCCGTCGTCTATTCAGGAAACCTGCTTGACCTTCGACTTGCACGATTCTGGATGCTGGCAGAGGCTTGTCCAGGGAGTTGCTGCCGCCAATGAAGGGATCATCAGATCGCCACAAACTGACACCTTGGGCAATCATGTCCACCAGCCTACCAAAGGGCATACCCAAGGGCTCCCAGTTGTCGCTATCATATTCACTCACGCCGGCCCGCCCATCGACAAACGAGACAATACAGTGGCCGCTGACTTGTCGGGCGTCGATCAGGGCGTGCTGTCTGCCTATACTCAACTGCTCAATCAAAGGCTCGTCGTCGCCCGAAGTGGACACAAGCCCATAGAGGTCTGCAACGTCATCAAACAGCTCGACAGTCCATCGTCGAGTACGGGCGTCGCTGTCTTGGCTCGTGATGACTAGCTCTGGTGGGCCGTCGAGCACTCGATGACCGTATAGCTCATAGCATCCCTGACACTCAAGCGTGCGGTACAAGCACGAGGTGAACTCGTCCAAGTCTCCCTCAAACCGTAGAGTCCATCCAACTGTGCCACAAGTCATAGCCAATTACCTCCCAGGATGGGCTCGCGGCCTGTATGGTAGCACGGTAGATTGAGGATGCCCATCTACCCCTGCTATGGTAGCATGAGCGCCCTTCTGATGATGTCACGACGGAGTGTGTCAGAAGGAACACAGGCCTCCCCGCCCGCTATAGGGAGGCCTGATCCAGGTTTCTACGCTGCTGGCAACAAGCCGGCGAACAGCGGTAGCTGTTGTTCTGGTACCACGGGTTTTCTCTGCTTCTTGACCGACGGCGGGTTCAGCCCGCGCATACGGTACAGATCTGCGACGGTGAGCCTTTGTCCCGCAGACTTCATTTGCGCAACGGGAACCGACGCCTGGCCAACTGGTTTCTCGGATACGGGGGTTTCCTCTTGCTGAATGGCGACCAGGGCCTTGGCCACCTGCATCTGAGCGCTCACAGCCTCGCTCATCACCTCCTCAACGCTCTTCGACTGTGCCTGCTTGTCGAACACGGCGCGCTGCGCCGCAGCTTTCTGGTCGATGAGCTCCCACATCTGCTCCTCGATCGTACCGGGTGCGAGGATGTAGTGCACGAACACGTCGCGGGTCTGCCCAGGCCGATGGCAGCGGTCTTCGGCCTGCAGTGTGGTCTCAGGGCTCCACTCGGTATTGAGGATGATGATGTGGTTCGCGCCGTTGATGGTGACCCCACGGTTGAGCGTGCCCGTACCCGCCAGGAGAACAGTCTTGTTGGAGCGCTCAAACTGCCGGGCCACGCCGTTGCGCTTCTGCGTCGCCACACCATCCATCCCGACGTAGCCGATGCCCGCGCGCTTGAGCTCGCGTTCCATCACGCCGTACAGGCCGCGGAGACTCGTGAAGACGATGACCTTCTCACCCTTGGCCTGGATGTCCCAGATCAGGTCCAGTGCTTGCGCGACCTTGCTGGTGGCCAGATTCTGCGGCAGAAGAGCGCCGATCAGTTTCATCTGGTCGACCACGGCCTTGATCTCCTCGGGCGTGGCCTCATCTGCGTTGATGCGCATTCCGAACGCACCGGCATAGTGCGCGGCACCTTCGTCGGTCGGACAGCTCGCGGCATACCGACCCCACCAAAGCGCCATCGAGATTGCGCCCATGTTGGGTTCGGCGCGTTCCAGTTCGCGCTTGAGCGTGTCGCGCATCGCTTCCTCCACGCGGCGGTAGATGGCGGCATGCTCGGGATCGAGCCGTGCCCAGTGGACCTCGACGTGCTTGGGCGGCAGATCTTTGAGGAAGTCCTCCTTGAGCCGGCGCACCGTGAAGGGTGAGAGCAGCCGCCACATCCGGCCCAAGTTGCTCACGCTGGGGATCAGCTTGCGCTTCCCCGTCTGGAGCGTGTGGGCGAACTCCTTGGTCACGAACTGGTAGGTCCCGAACTGCTCCAGGAACCGGCCACTGCCGCCTTCATACGGGAACGGCCACAGCGGCGCGCCGAAGCCCAACAGCCAGCCCGCACTCCAGAAGAGGTCGGTCACGTAGCCCTTGAGCCACGTCCCCGACAGCACGGCCTTGCCCCTTGCCTTGAGTGCCCGGGTGGTCTCGCCCTTGAGCGAGCCCTTGGACTTGGCGTCCTGGACCTCGTCGAGGATCACGCAGGAGAAGAGGCGCTTGATGCGCGACCCCAGCGGCGCCATGTGGCGTCCCTTGACGCTCGCGGCCTGTGCCGTTGCGGGTGTGAGCGTCCCGGCTGTCCATGCGGTGTAGCCGCAGGCCCGGCATGCCCGCGCTCCGCCGCCGTTGGACCCGCGCGTCGAGCGCCAGGCGTTGCCGCGTGCTCCGCACTTGGGGCAAGCCTTCACGACCTGCGCCCGGTGTACCTTGCAGCCGGGAGCACTGCACTGCGCGCCGTGGTTGCCCTGATGCTCGCCCGCGAAGTTGCCATCCCGGTCATACACCTCGTGCGACCAGGCGTCGTAGCAGCCATCCTGCAGCCCCAGCGACTCGTAGCTCGCGACCCAGAACTCCGTTCCCTCGGGCTTGTGGCCCTTGGTGGCCCTGAGGCGCGAGATCTCGGCGTGGTCCAGAGCCCGTGGGTGGACGCGGAAACCCCACTTGGTGAGGTCCTCGATGATCCCGGGCACCACCGAGGCTGGGGTGACGATCAGGACCCGCTTGTACTTGCGCAGGCTGGCCCAGTAGGCGCTCGTCGCGGTCTTGCCGCCACCCATCTCGTACAGCAGGGCCACCGAACGCTTCGTTGCCATGCGCAGGATGTCGTCGCGCTGTACCGGGTACGGTCGCAGCCCACCGTTGCGGTCGGCCAGCGTGTCGATCAGGCGGTCCAGCTGCACTGCCCAGGAGCGTCGCTCACACTCGGGCAGGTCATCGACCGTCTTTACCTCGGGCAAGCCAAAAGCCTCGACCATCGCGGCCACCTGCTGGGCATCGACCTCGCGGACGCGGAAGCGGGTCCCGTCAGGGGCGCTGAAGTGGAACACGAGGTACCCTCGATCCACGAACGTGCGCAGCGTGAAGGCATCGCGACCTTTTCCGAAAGACTCGGCCTCACCGGCCTGTTCTGCGTCGCGCTCCCAGCGCACCTGCAGATCGTAGGCAGTGCCAGCGATGACCTGGACGGACTGGCCATCCGGCGCAGCACGAGGGAGGAGCACATCCGCCTTGGCCGTGATCGGGCCATCGTCGTACCAAGCCAGATACTCCATAGGGGACAACTCCCTGACGGGGAGCCGGTCGCGCCGGTAGCGTTGCGCTGCCCGGGCGATGCGCTCACGTTCCGCCTCAGCGAGCGTCACCTGGAACCCCAGCGACTGCAGGCGCGCCTCCGTCTTGTCCGCTCCCGCGATGAGGATGTTGGGCAGCGTCCCATAAGCATCGGTGAGCCCGGTGTTGGTGCCCTCGGCCTGGCTGTAGGTCTCCAGCGGTGACTGCCCGAGGAACTCCAGCCATGCTCCGGTCCAGTGATCGTTGGGGCGGATACCGCGGCTGGTGAGGGCGACCTTCGCCGCACTCATATCCACCCTGACGGCCATATTCAGCTCGGGAATGTCAGGGAGGGTGCGGTCGTAGTTGCGCCAGGGCAGGTAGTAACAGCTAGTGGCCCACGGATACTGCTTGCCGAGT
>JAKJAE010000021.1:393-17429 GCA_022707665.1 Chloroflexota bacterium | reverse complement strand
ATGCCAAGCCATCCCCTGGCGCGCCTGTGGCACGCGGTCGCCATCGCAGTCGGTGATTTGGTCAGGAATCTGGTGCCCTGAGCGGTTCCACCCCTCCGAGTGCCGGGGGCTCGAGGCGTTCTGACGCCCCAGCTCCCGACACTTTCCGCGCCCCCTGATGTTCCTGCGTCGGACTGCTTCTTGATGGTCGGGGCTCCCGCCGTATAATGGAGCTACGAGCGAGCTGGAGGTGAGCGATGCGTAAGCCCCGAAATCCGAGAGCGTTGTGGATTGTGGCTGTCCTTGCGTTGCTGGCGATGAACTGCAGTCTGTTCACGAAGGGGCCTTCGACCCCGATCCCACCGACCGATTCGCCTCCTGCGGCGACCGAGACGACGGCTACACAGCCGGCGGCTACGGAGGAGGTGATCAAACCCGACGTCGACCTGCCCGACATCCCCAAACCGGTCTTTGCTGTCTTCCGTGAGCAGCCGGTCGAGACGATCCCCAGCCTGGAAATGGAGAAGGTCTCGTCGGACATGAAGAACGTGGTCAACCCCTTCGTCCTGTCATCCTCACAGATGCAGCGCCTTGCTGCCGACGGCTTTGTCGTGAGTCCTGGCACCGAGAAGGAGTTCTTCATGCTCTACGAGGAGGCGCGCTATCGCAATGTCCCGATCTTCGTGACGAGCGATTCGCTTCTCCACACCTATCACCTGTTGTTTGACAAGGTCCTGCGCACCGCCGAGGTGGAGTACTTCATCCCGATGCTGCGCGGCCTGAACCGCGGGATGCTCGAGCAGACCGACGCGAACTACCAACTCCTCCGCACGACGGAGTGGGAGGACGCAGCGCGCCGCACCGTCGCCTTTGTCGCCGTCGCGGGCCGGCTGTTGGATCCCTCCTTCGAGGTCCCCGACTACGCCCGCGACCTGGTCGAGGGCGAGCTTGCCAATATCGCGGCGGCATCCGGTATGGCCCCATCCCCCATCTTTCCCGGCCTGGAGTTCGGTGAGGACTACACCCAGTACATCCCACGGGGACACTACACGCTCAGCGAGGCCCTGACCGCTTACTTCAAGAGCATGATGTGGTATGGGCGGATGACGTTCCGCGTGGATCCCGAGCTTGGGGAGATCAGCCGGGCCGAGACGCGTTCCGCTCTCCTTCTCGTCCACGCCTTGCGCAACGCCACCGCCGGGGGGCGCCCGGCACTCGAGGCGTGGGATGCGCTGTACAATCCTACGGTCTTTTTCGTGGGTCGCAGCGACGACCTGACGGTGTACCAGTACCTGGCCGTGATGGATATGGCCTATGGCGAAAACGCCCCGATCACGGACCTGCCCGATGAAACACAGCTCGACGCCTTCATCAAGCTGGCCGGCAAGCTGCCGCCCCCCAGAATCCTGGGTATCGTGATCATGGACACGGACGATGAAGAGGGCACGACCAAGGGGTTGCGCTTCATGGGCCAGCGCTTCGTGCCCGACGCTTACATCTTCCGCCAGTTGATCTACCGCAACGTCGGCACACCCGAGGATCGCCGTGGCTTGCCGAATGGGCTCGACGTCTTTGCGGCGATGGGCTCGGAGCGGGCGTACGAGATCCTCGACGGCATGGGCGAGACAGCCTATGCCAACTACCCCGAGCAGATGGCGGAAGTCCAGACCTGGCTTGGCAGCCTGAGTGTGGAGGATTGGACCGAGACGCTCTACAACACCTGGCTGTATACCTTCCATCCGTTGATCGAGGTGCCGGGCAGCGGCTATCCCACCTTCATGCAGTCGACCGCGTGGCTGGATAAGCAATTGAATACCACCCTCGGCAGTTGGGCCGAGCTCAAGCACGACACCATTCTCTATGCCAAGCAGGTCTATGCCGAGCTTGGGGGTGGGCCTCCGGCGCCGGACCCGCTGCCTCCGAGGGGCTATGTGGAGCCGGTGCCCGCGTTCTACGCCCGGCTGGCTGCGCTGACGGCGATGACGCGTGAGGGACTGGAGAGCCGCGGCCTTCTCGCCGACCTGGACGCACAGAGCCTCAACCAGCTCGAGGATCTGGTGACGACGCTGCAGGTCATCGCGGAGAAGGAGCTACGTGGCGAGGCGCTGACCGAATCCGAGTACGACCGGATTCGCTACTACGGGGGCGAGCTTGAGCACCTGACGATGGCTGCTGCCGACACCGAGTCGGAGGGACCCGGCGGTGGGCCCTTTATGGAAGAGGAGCCCCAGGCCGCGGTGGTCGCTGACGTGGCGACCGACCCCGGGGCACCTGATGGGCCGACGGTGCTCGAGGTGGCCGTCGGGCGCATCAATGAGCTCCACGCCATCGTGCCCGTCGTCGCCGATGACGGCAGCGTTACACTCCAGGTAGCGCTGGGTGGAACCTTCTCCTATTACGAGTTCCCGTGGCCCGCGAGCGACCGTCTGACCGACGAGGCCTGGCGGGGCATGCTCGACGATGGGACGGCGCCCTCCGTGCCTCAGTGGACATCCTCCTTCATGACGGAGGACGGCGAGTACAGCGAGCTGCAGCAGGCCGTCCTGAATTTCCAGAAGTCCGTGACCTCCGCCTACTGGGAGCAGCGCGAGGCCTTCCGGGAGGAGGATGAGCCGGCGCTGATGCAGTTTGCGGGCGAGATCGGGGAGTTGACTCGCGCCAACCAGTACCTCGGGCACCAATTGGTGGCCACCCACTTCCGCTCGTTCGACCTCCAGTCGCCGAATCTCGCGGTCGTGACGGTGCGTGAGACGTGGCAGGATGAACTGTACACGTATGGTGCGTCCGGTCCGAACTACGGCGAGGAGCCTACGGCGGAGCGCGGACCCTACACCCTTGACGTCACCTACACGATCGAGTCGACGGTCTACGAGTGGGGCCCGGTCTGGCAGGTCAGCCGCGCAGTCTATGCCAATACGCCACCGGCGTGGTAGGCGGGGCGAAGCACTGAGGACATACACGCCACTTTCCAGGGCACTCTGGTTGCGGCGCCTGCTAGGGCTGATGCTGGCCGTGGCAGGCGCCGCAGGTCTTGCATGGGCTGCAAGCCTGGTCCGGTCGGAGCGTCTGGGACGCGACGCGAGCCTTGCCTTCGCGTGTGATGAAGCCAGGTGCTGGGAGGTTGAGGGTCATCCGGGTCCTGGCGTAGCGCGCTTCACCACCGGCGAGATCGATCTCACCGGCGATGGCGTTCCCGAGGGCATCTCGCTCCAGGAGGGTATCCTCACAGTGTCCACGGGGGGCCAGGACGCCTGGCAGAGCGAGCCTGGCTGGACCGTCGTCGATGCGGCGCTTGGTGACCCCAACCAGGATGGGCGTTACGAGGTCCTGCTTGCCTTCTGGCGCGATAGGGGAGAGGGTCCGCGCAGCCAGCCCTTTATCATCGGTTACCGGGGTGGGCTATGGCGGACGTTGTGGGGCGGCTCCCCCGTGACCGAGCCCATCCTCGAGCTCGCGCTCGGCGACGTGGACGGTGACGGCACGGAGGATCTCGTCGTCATCGAAGCTGCCGAGGGTTACAAGGATCTCGCGACACTGCTGGATGCGGCGCCGGCTACGCCCACGGTCCCGTCGACCGTGGCGGTCTGGCGCTGGCACGGCTGGGGATTCACCCGTATCTGGCGTAGCGGCGTGGGATCCTACCGCGACCTGGTGTTGGAAGCGGGTCAAGGCGGTGCCCCATCCACGATCCACGTGATCCGGGGCGCTGGTGAATTCTAGACGGGCATCATGCTCCTGGCTGTGTCCTAGTATCGCCGTGGTTGCTTGGGGTAGGTCTGGAACGGCGTGCGCGGTTCGTTGCTCATCCAGCTTCCCGCCTGATCCAGCCGGGAAAGCGTCCTGAGCAGGTCGAAGGTCACCCACCGCGCAGCCTGCGGGGGTGTGATATCCCAGAGCCCGTAGGGGCCCTGGAGGCCGCGCACGAATGCCACGATGCCGGCCACGCGCGGGTCCTCCTGTGTGGCCCCGATGCGCCGGCACAGATCCAGGATCATCGCCAGGTCAAAGCGCCCGTAGAAGGTAAAGAAGCCACGTGTGGGCGTCACGCCGATGAGGCGCGTGACCTCGTACCCGAGCGTGCTGACCTCGCGGGTCTCACGCCCCAGAAGGAGATCGAGCGCCCGGCGTGCTTCGGGACCGTGGCATCGCTCAGGGTGATAAGCCAGGCAGAGCAGCGCGCCGGTCGTGTTGGAACGGCATCCCCAGCGGGAGCGGGGCATCTTGCGGTAGCCCGCCACGCGGCCCCGGACGCCACCCGCGGCGATGCCCGTGGGCCAGGCACCGTCGTCGAGCCGCTGGGCGAGCAGCCATTCATAGGCACGCTCGGCTCGCGGATCCTGTGCGTACCCGGCCATCGCCAATGCGCGCAACGGCAGCGCTGTCTGCAGCGGGGCCATGGTGTACCCCTCGTGTCCCTCGATCTCGGGATTGCCGGTTGGTAACTCCCAGGCCCCATCCTCACGCTGCATAGAGAAGAGGAAGTCAACCCCGCGCCGGACAGAGCTAGTCTCCGGGCCAAACCCGAGGAACCCAAGCCGCATCAGCGCGAGCGTCGTCAACCGCTGGGCGTCGCCCAACCAGACCAACTCACCCTTGCGCCACGCACCATCGGGTTCCTGTGCCGCAAGCAGCGGAGCCACAAGTGGGTCGTGCTCGCGCAAGGTATGCAGCTCGACCACCTCCGGGTCATCCCTGGCCTTGCCCAGCAACTCCTGTAGCACCAGCGCCCTCAAGCACGCCGACCGGTCGGCGAGGAGGAGGGGAATCAGGGAATCGGAGAATCGAGAATATGAGAAGAGAGAGCCGGAGGCGGAGAGTCCCTCCGTCGAACCGCTGTTCTCCGATTCTCGATTCTTGATTCTTCCATTCTCTGATTCTCTCATTCTTGCAGCTCCTTCCGGAGATAGGGCGCGGTCGGGGTAGCGCCTGCGGCAACCGCCTCGGGGGTGCCCTGGGCGATGACGCGGCCCCCGTCGGGCCCGCCGCCCGGGCCGAACTCGATGATCCAGTCGCAGGCTGCCAGGAGAAGCGTGTGGTGCTCGATCACAAAGGCGGAGTTCCCCGCCTCCACTAGCCGGTGCAGGACGCCGATCAGGCGGCCTATGTCTTCGAGGTGTTGGCCGACCGTCGGCTCATCGAGGATGTAGAGCGTTCCTGCGCGCTCGGACCGGCTGAGCTCGTCGGCAATCTTGAGTCGTTGCGCTTCCCCACCCGAGAGCGAGTAGCCCGGCTGGCGCAGGACGAGATAGCCCAGGCCCACATCCTGGACGGCTTGCAGTTTCCGGGCAAGGCCCTGTTCCTCGGCAAGGCGTTCGCCCAGCAGCGTTACCACTTCGTCGATGGTCTTGCCAAAGACATCCGGGAGGGCCACGCCGTTCAGGTGCACACCCCAGGCCTCGGCCCGGTAGCCCGTACCACGGCAGGGCTCGCACGGCACATGGACGCTTGGCAGGAATCCCATATCCAGTGTGGTGAGGCCCCGCCCGTCGCAGGCAGAACAGCGCTCCCCCAGCGCCCGGGCATCCAGTCCTAACACCTGGGCATCCTCGGTCTCGGCAAAGATGCGGTGCAGCGCCTGTGTCAGGCCCAGGTAGTCTGCAGGGCTCGTGACGCCGGCCTTGGCCTGATCGAGCACCCATACCCGAGAGGGGGCGCCTTCGATCGCATCGTGTGCGCCGGGATCGATGGGCTCGTAGGCGACCGATGTCGTGTGCTTCCTGGGTGCAAGCGCGCGGCCCAACGTGTCGATCAGGAGGGTGCTCTTGCCCGATCCGGAGACGCCGCAGATGCCAACCAGCACGCCGAGAGGGAGGCGCACATCCTCGCCGCGCAGGTTGTTTTCCCTGGCCCCGCGGATCACCATCCATCCGGCTGGAGCACGCCTGGGCCGGGCTACGCCGGCTGTCCGCTCGCCACGCAGCCATTGGGCGGTCAAGGTATTGGTGGCTAACACCTCGCCCGGTGCGCCCGCTGCCACGACCTGGCCACCGGCAGCGCCGGCGCCCGGTCCCATATCGATCAGGGTGTCAGCCGCGCGGATCATGTCGGGGTCGTGCTCCACGACGACCACGGTGTTCCCCCCGGCGCAGAGGCCTCTCAGCGCCCGGGTGAGAGCCTCGACCTCCGCAGGGTGCATTCCGCGCGTTGGCTCATCGACCAGGACCGTCAGCGACGTCAGGCCGCTTGCCAGGAGCCCGGCCAGTTTCACCCGCTGCGCCTCCCCTGCTGACAGGGTTGTGGTGTCCCGGGTGAGGTGCAGATACCCAAGGCCCACCGTGCTGAGGAAATGCAGCCGCTGGCGGACCGTCTGAAGGCTTGCGGTGACCGTTGCAGCGACGTGGCGCCCCTCGCGTCCCTCCACGGCGGATGTGTCGGTGTCCTGCACGACGCCGGCGACCTGTGCCAATGGCATCTCGCTGATTGCGTGAAAGGTGTGCCCCGCGAGCCTGACTGAGGCGTACTCGGGCCGGAGCCGCGCACCGCCACAGGCCGGGCAGACCCGCGTGTCGGTATACGTGCCTCCCGTGTCCCAGTCACGCACCCAGCCGTAGAAACCCGGGCAGTGGCCGCGGTGGACACGCGTCGTGCCGTTGCGGCTTTCGTGGACGATCTCCAGCTCTTCCGGGTAGCCGTAAAGGAAAGCGTGCTGGGCTTCTGGTGTCATGTCGATCCAGGGCGTCGTGGCAGGATCGAAGCCCAGGACCCTGGCCATCGCCTGCACGGCCTCGTACCCGCCGTTCATCGGCTGGCAGAGATACCCCTTGGGGAAGAACCCTGGTGAGTGCATCGCGCCGCCGCATAGGGGAAGCTCGGGGTGCACGATCAGCTTGCTGGGGTTGGGCTCGCGGAGCGTTCCCAATCCGTGGCATGTCGTGCAGGCTGCCGCGTAGGTCGACGGCGAGAAGTGGCGCGGCGCTGCTACCGGATAGGTTGCCGCACACTTGGGGCATTGCCATGTGCCGCCGCGCGACTGCCCGGCGGCCCGGCGGCTCAGGGGGATCCTCACGAGCGGGGTGCCGCAGACGGGGCAGTCGCGTTCTCCGAGCCACGAGAAGAGCACCGCCAGGTGATGGGCAAGTTCCGTGGCCGTGCCCACGGTGTTGCGCCGCCCGAAGTGACCACGCCCTCCGCTGCCCACGGCGACCGTCACGCCCAGGCCTGTGATGGCCTCAACATCGGCCTCTATCCCTTCCCGCGTTCCCTGCCGCTCGTACATAGACAGGGTCTCCAGGAAGCGCCGCCGGGCCTCGGCCTCCAGCACGTCCTCCACCAGGCTCGACTTACCCGAGCCCGATACACCGGTGACCACGGTGAGCTGTCCCTTGGGGATATCGACGCTGACGTGTTGAAGGTTGTTGGCCGTCGCGCCGCGAACGCGGATGGGGTCGCCGATCGGAATCGGAGAACGTACCGTCCCGTTCGGTTTGACCAGCGCTTCGTCGCGCAGCGCCTGTGCCGTGGCCGAGCCTGTGACCTCTAGGAGTGGCTCCGGGGACCCGGCATAGAGCAGCGCGCCTCCCTCGGGGCCGGCGCCGGGACCCAGATCGACGATCCAGTCCGCTGCCCGGATGATATCGGTGTTGTGTTCGACGACCACGACCGTGGCTTTGTTTCGCACCAGACGGTCGAGCACGACCAGCAGCCCCGCGACGTCCTGAGGGTGCAGGCCGGTCGACGGCTCGTCCAGGATCAGCACCTGGCTCGACAGCCCACGCTGGCCCAGGAACTTGGCCAGCTTGACGCGCTGCGCCTCGCCCCCTGAGAGCGTCGGCGATGGCTGCCCCAGGGCGAGATAGCCCAGGCCAATATCCACCAGTGCTTGCAGAATCTGCATGGCCGCCCGTTTGCTCTTCGCAGTGAGGTGCGGCGTCATCTGAATCAGCGGCCTGACCTCGGCAATCGGGAGGCTGTAGACGTCGGCGATGGATAGAGCATCGCCCTCAAAGGGTACCGTTGCAGCCAGGACCTCGTCGCTGAAGCGTTTCCCCCCGCACGCCGCACATGGGATCCACGTCGAAGGGAGGTAGCGCATTGCCACTTCGACCGCCCCAAGGCCCTGGCATGCCGGGCAAGCGCCTTCGGGTCTGTTGAACGAGAAATGCGACGCCGATAGCTCTGTTGCCTCGGCGAAGAGATCGCGCACGATGTCGGCCAGCTTGGTGTAGGTCGCCGGGTTGGAGCGCGGGTTGCGCCCGATCGGGCTCTGGTCGACCATAATGCCGGCAAGCGGTGGCCCCTCGATCGCTTCGCAGCCCACGGGAGCCTGTTTCTGGAGCGACGCAGCTAGGACGTCCTCGACGAGCGTGCTCTTGCCGGAGCCGGATACGCCGGTGACGACGGTGAGTCGCTCCAGGGGGATGGTCACGTCCACCGCGCGAAGGTTGCGCAGATTGGCGCGGCGCAGTGTCAGGAACGTCTGCGGCGCCGGGCGACGCTCGGGGGTGACCACCCGCTCCCGCAGGCTGAAGTAGCGGCCCGTCGGTGTGTCTGCCTCCCAGAGGCCCGCTGGCGTTCCCGCATAGATGATCTGCCCGCCGTAGGGCCCCGCGCCCGGCCCCAGGTCGAGCACGTAGTCCGCCACGGCGGCTGCGACCCGGTCGTGTTCGACGTAGATCACGGGCCCGCCGAGGTCCCGGAAGGCCGGCAGCAGGCGGGCCACGTCGGCGGGATGTTGCCCGATGGTCGGCTCGTCGAGCACGTGCACGATGTCCTCAAGCCGACTGGTCAGCGCGACCGCCAGCCGCACGCGCTGCGATTCGCCCCGCGAGAGGGTGGGCGAAGGCCGGTCGAGCGCGACATAGCCCAGCCCAACGCGCACCAGGGCCTCCAGACGCCGCGCGATCTCTGCCCTGAGCCGTGCGGCGGTTGAGGGCATCGCTGCAGTGGCAAAGCGTCGCTGAACCTCCAGGACCGGTTTCGACAGCAGCTCGGGCAGGCGAAGCCCTTGCCAACGTACTGTCAGGGCCGCGGGATGGAGCCCGGTGCCACCACACGCCTCGCAGCCCTTTCCGTCGCAGGTAGGGCAGGGCTGGTGGAAGAGGACCGGGGATAGGTCGCCAAACCAGGTGCCACAGCGGATGCAGACGGGCGCACGCGAGAGTGTCAGGGTGTCCCCGTCCTGGATTGCGGATACGGCATTGGCCCCGAGGGCCCAGACGGTGCCAAGTGTGTCCCGTACATCGGCTACCGAGGTATTCGAACCCAATCGGGCAATCACGACGTCGATATCGTGGGGCTGCTCGACCTCCAACTCGGGCATCATCCTGTCGGCCAGGGTTGCGCCGTCCACCCGGACGGCGCCCGTTCCGAAGGTCTCGCCAAGCATTGCCAGGAGCGTCCGGTGGCTGCCCTGCGCCTGTCTCAGGAGGGGCGCCACGATCGTGAGCGGACCGGCAGCCGACAGTGCGACCAGCCGTTCGAGGATCTCGTCCTCGGTGTTGACCGAGACGGGCGTTCCGCACTCCGCACAGGTGCGCTCGCCGAAGTGGGTGTAGAGCAGGCGCAGGAAGGGGTGCAGGCCCGACGCTGTCGCCAGCGTCGACCCTGGATTGCGGTTGAGGAGATTCTGGCCCACGGCGACTGCCGGTCCCACACCGGTCACGGCGCGCACGTCTGCTGGCGTGAGCCGCTCGCCCAGCGAGAAGACCTCCTGGAAGCGTCGGCGCGCCTCGTGGTACAGTGTATCGAAGACCAGCGACGTCTTTCCCGACCCTGAGACCCCGGTCACGACGGTCAGCCCGTCGCCGATCTCGACGTCGACGTCCTTCAGGTTATGCTCGTTCGCGCCTTCGATCCGGATCTGCATCAGTCGCTCCACAATGTGGACTTCGCGAGTCTCGAGTAAGCGAGAAAGCGATCAAGCGAAAAGGCGAGAAAGCGAGAAAGCGAAAAAGCGATCAAGCGAAAAGGCGAGAAGGCGAGAAGGCAGATGAGTCGGGGATGTGGGTTCCATCTCGGAGTATCGCCTGTTACCCAACGACCTGTCTGCTCCACCCTCTTTTCGCTTTATCGCTTTATCGTTCATGGCGACGGCACCAGGTCAATCACCACCAGCTCCGGGCGGCAGAGGAAGCGCACGCGTGGGGCGTTGGCGCGCTCCATGCCGATGCCGCGGGAGACGACGAGCGTTCCGCCATGCGCCAGCATTGTTGCGCCCGCGATCCAGCCACGCGGTACGCGCGATAGGTTGAGCAACGGGCCGATCAGGGGCAGGCGAACCTGCCCGCCATGGGTATGCCCCGCGATCAGGAGATCGGCTTCGACCGGACCCAGGCTGAAGTTGGGGCTATGGCCGATGACGATGTGGAAGGCATCCTGTGGCGGGATCTCCACCCTATGGCCAAACGCGTCCCCCATCCCCAAGCCGGTCAAGGCCAAGGGGCCAAGATTGTAGGACGTGGTCTCCTCGATCGTCACGACAGGCAGGCCCGCGAAGGCGCCAGTCCACATGCCGGGCTCGTCGACGTTTCCTGCTACGGCATAGGCGCCCAGGGGAGCATGGAGGCCTGCCTCGACCATCAGCACGCGCAGCGCGTCGATCTCGTCTGCATAGCTGCGGCTGCGCCGCCCGAGCTGGATGTAGTCGCCCGCGAAGAGGATCAGATCGGGGTCCTGGGCCATAGCGGTCCTCAGGACACGCGCCTCGTAGGGGCCGGGAACGTCAGTCTGAATGTCCGCGAGGACGACGACACGAACCGGCTCTGTCACCTTGGACGTGGGCAGGATCAGATTGCTCACCTGGAGCCAATGGGGCTCGATGACAAAAGCCTCCAGAGCTGCCAGCCCGAGGAGGGCGACCGTGGCCCAGTGGACCAGCGCCACCCGGGGCGTTCCTTTCAGGAGGAACCCCGCACCAAGCTGGTACACCGGCACGTGGAAAAACGCCGTCCAGGCCAGGATCTGCGCAGCGCCGAAACTGTCACCACCGTTCACGATGGCGCTGGCAACGCCAAACAGGAGCAGGAGAGCCAACGCACCGGCTGACGCGATGGCTGCGCGGCGATCCGGGCCACCCTGCGCCGCCTTGCGTGTGCCCACCCATAGGGCCACGATGATCAGCAGGCCGAGGGCAAGGTGTGCTACGAGATTCACGGATTCCGACCCCCGGGGCCCACCTGGCTGTCCATCTGTGGCCAGTTTCCCAGGGCCGCGAGCTCGTGCGCGAGCAGGCGTGCCAGGTAAGGCTGCACTCCGCGATGCTCTGCGGATCGCCCGGCGTGGTCGACTTGATCGCGCGGATCAGCAGGTTCTTGTCGGTGTGCTCGGGCGAGATGAACTCCACGACATCGGTCCGGTATCCCATGATCCGCATGATCTGAGCGCGAAGGCCGTCCGTCAGCACGTGGCCCAGGCGGTCCTTGAGAATCCCGTGGCGCAGCACGGGCTGGAATACTGGGGGCATAGGACGCACCGACATCTGCGCCTGCAGGTTGTGGTGGCAGCAGGGCGCGCTGAAGATCAGGTGTGTTTCCCATTTGACCGCCTGTGCCAGTGCCTCGTCGGTTGCCGTGTCACATGCGTGGAGCGCCAGGACGATGTCCGGTTGTTCCTCAGGCTGGTAGTCGATGATGCGGCTGACCTCGAAGCGTAGATCCGTCCAACCCAGCTCTGCCGCCAGGGCATTCTGTCTGGCCATCAGCTCCGCCTTGACGTCGATCCCTACTGCCTGGATGGGCAGGGCGAGCGGATGGCTCAGATAGTGGTAGACGGCAAAAGTCAGGTCCGCGCTGCCACACCCGCAGTCGACGATCCGGATGGGGGTATCGAGCTGTGCCAGCGCCTCGGTCTCGACGATCAGGCGCAAGAATTCGTTGATCTGGCGGTATTTGCGCTGCCTGCCGGCCCGGATCTGGCCATTGGGTGTCTGAATCTCCAAAGCCTGTAACAGAGGGTCCGGTGCTGTGCCCGGGAGCAGGTAGGGCTTTCGGCGATCGTGCTCGAGCGGTGGCGCCTCGCCTGGCTGTTGTGCCCGTCGTCGTGACATCCGCACTGAGCCCTTGCGCGAGATCTGCACCTGAATTTCGCCCTCCGTGGTCACAATAGCGATCTGGCTGAAGGGCAACGCTAATAGCTCACGCACCTTGTCGCGAGCCTCCGCGCCGGCATAGTTCTTGGTGGTATCTTGCCTTTCGTCAAGGTGCGAGACCTGCAGGTGCCGGATCCCCTGGATCGCCACCGGACGCACTGTGACGCGGCGCCAGGGGAGATCGTATCCCCGCCGGCGCCCGCTGAACGTCGCCTTGACGAACGTCTCTGCGTCAAGGATCGCTCCCTCGACGATGCGCTGGTAATCCTCATCCTGTGGCATAGCGCCCTCCAGTTCCCGACGGCAAGATCCTATCACAGATCCAGGGCCAGGGTTAGCCGCGGTGCAACTTCCTCCGGCGCGACCTGCTCGACGGCGATGTTGGAGCAGTCGTTGAATGCTGCGAACGCCCGTAGCTCCCTCGCCAGGTCCGGCAGCGCTTGCTCGAAGTCGGCGAAGTCTGGCTCGAACGTGAGCTGGCGCACGATCAGGGTCCCGGTGGCGCGGTCGGCTTTCGTGTCCACGCGCCCGATGAACCGGTCGCCCCAGAGGACCGGTAGCGCGAAGTAACCGTAGCGCCGCTTCTCCCGGGGCAGGTAGCACTCGAGGCGGTAGTCGAAGCCAAAGACGAGCTCCATCCAGGTGCGGCGGATGACCAAGTTGTCGAAGGGCGAGAGGATGTGGGCGGATGGCGTGCCCGAATGATCGCCATCCAGCGTGTTCAGCGCTTCCGTCCAAGCATACCAGGGACCGTTGTTGAGCCCCTCGACGGAGACCGGGGTGATCAGGCCAGCTTCCACTGCGCGTTGGAGCGCCGCAGCGGCCGGGCGCTCGCGAACCCACCACGCGATTTCCCGCTCAGGGAGTGCCCCGAGGCTGCCCACGGCCCTCCGGATGATGAAGTCATGCACCTCTTCCTGGGAAGGGGGCGGCGAGTCCGCGCTTTCGGGGATGACGCGCTCCCTCAGGTCGTAGAGACGCTCGAACTTGCGCCGTTCCGAGACCATCACCACGCCCAGGTTGAACAGCACCTCAAGCGCCCGCTTGGCGGGCTTCCAGCCGCTCCACCACGAGCCTCCCTCGAAGCCCTCCGGCGCCTCGAAGTCGGCGGTGCCCAGGGCGCCCTCCTCACGGATGCGCTGGACCACGGCATCGAGCGTCTCGCGATTCTCCTCGATCCATGCCTTCTGGCTGTCCCACAGGGCCCGTTCCCCCATCCGCGGGGCATAGAAGCGGAAGTCCGCCATCGGGATGTATGCAGCCGCGTGTGCCCACCATTCGAAGACGTGCCGGTCGATGGCGAGCAGCTCGTGGAGCATCTCGGGGCTGTAGTCGCGACAGCGGCTCCACAGGATGTGGTGGTGTGCGCGCTGCACCACGTGGATCGTGTCGATCTGGACATAGCCCAACCGTTCGATCATCCGGGCTGCACTGGCCTTTCCCTGAGGGCAGGCCGGGGCGCCGTTGAGCCCCTGACAGTGCAGGGAGAGCTGCCGCACCGTGGCAAGAGAGATCCGCACCGGCTCCACCTACGCCTCCAGCCGCCCGAAGTTCTTGAGGATCGTGAGCATCCGCATCGTGAGCCACCCGGTCCAGTCCTTCCTGGCCTGTTCCCAGGCCTCCGGGACCATGCCGGACCAGTCCCACCGGGGCCGCCAGATGCCATTCTCCGCATGCTGCGCGATCTCGTAATCCAGGTTGGCCGACACAACGTCCGCAAGCATCGGGGCGAACAACGCATCCGGGCTGTAGACGACCTCCACCGGCATCAGGCCATAGTCCCCCCAACGCGCGGGGTCCCTGACCACGGCCCGGTCGACGACCGGCGTGAGCAGATTCACGAGCGTCTGTCTGGCGCCAGCGGGCAGCCCCTTGCTTTCGGCGAGGCGGAGTGTGCACAGGATGTCGTGCATCTCGAGGGATGTTCCCTGTGCCTCGAGGTGGCTTATTGCCGCATGGAGGAGAGCGTCGCGCAGCTCTGCCGGCACGAGCCTCGGATAATCATGCAGATAGCCCACGATCTCCGCCCCCGGATTGGAGAGGAAGCCACGCCAACGTGCGGAGACCTCCTCGTATTTGGCCTGTTCGAGTACGCGTCCGTGCTCGAAGATGAAATCCCGTGCCCGGGTCTGTGCCGCACGACTCAGCACTTGCATTCGTTACCTCCTATACCGGGAAATCGCTCACGCTGGAGGGCCTTGAGGACTGCGATGACGGCAGGTTCCTCGACCACCACAGCCTGGATGTCCGTCACCACTGGCGCATCGCTACGCCTGGAGGCCGTCGCTACTCCTCTACGCTCTTGCCACCCAGCACAATCGGCACCAGATCCAGGAGGTTCGTGATCTCATAGCGGATCTCGAGCGGGTCGACGGCACCGGGATCGCGCGGCAGGCGCCGCGGGTTATACCAGCAGGCATCGATGCTGTAGCGGTTGGCCCCGCGGATGTCGGACGTCAGGCTGTCGCCGACCATCAGGACCTCGCTGCGGTGGGGATGCCCCATCCGGCCAAAAATGACGTCGAAGATACCCGGCTCCGGCTTGGCTACGCCTTCCTCCTCCGAGATCACCACAGCCTCGAAGTAGGTATTCAGTCCGGAGTGGGCCAGCCGCGCCCGCTGGACCCTGGTCAGTCCATTCGTGATCAAGGCCAGGCGTACTTTTCCCACCAGGGCGTCGAGGAGAGTGGGTGCATCGGGGAGCAGTTGGGAGCACGTCCCCAGATGATCGAGATAGGCTTCGCCAACCTGCACCGGATCCAGAGCTGGCCCGGCCAACCCCAGCGCCTCGAACAACCGGGCGAACCGCTCGGTCTTGATGCGGTCAGGCGTCGTGAGCCCCTGCTCGAAATCGCGCCAGAGCCGAGCATTGGCCTCCTGGTAGGTTGCCAACACCTCTGGGCCGGCATCCAGGCCATAATCGGCAAGCGTTGCCGTGAGCGCCTGGTGCTCGGCGGCCTCATAGTCGAAAAGCGTACCATCTGCGTCGAAGAGCAGCCAACGATAGGTCATCGCGATCACCGCCGGTCAGGATAGGGTATACAGCGTGACCCGCATGCCATCCGGGTCCTCGATCCCGAAGGAGCGGTGCCCCCAGGGCTTGTCCTCCAGCGCTTCGACGATGCGCAGGCCCTGCCGCCGGAAGCGGTCGTACCAGGCATCGACATCCTTCACCTCCAGAAGTAGATCGACGTTGACGGGGTGACCTTTCTGCACGCCGTCTTCCGTCTGCAAGATCTCGATCGTGGTCTCCCCCATTGCCTTGCCGACCGTGAGCAGCGCGCCCCGGGTACCCGGGCGCTCCCAGCTCTGAATGCAGCGCATCTCGAGGGTATCCTGGTAAAAAGCCAGCACGGCGTCGAACTGGCGGGTGTGGCGTACGAGCCTCAGCGACATCACTTGCATAGCGTTCGTTCCTTTTGTCGTGTTCAGGGATGGGTGGCGAGAAAATCGACCAGGAGTGCGTTGACCAGGTCCGGTTTCTCCAGATGCGGCACGTGACCTACGCCCTCGATGGGGTGGAAGACCGCGTTGGGCATCAGGGCCCTGACCCGGTTACTCAGCGCAAAGGGCACCGTGCAATCTTCTCGTCCCCAGATCAGGAGCACCTGGCGTTCCTGATGGCCTACACGCTGGTAGGCGTTCTCCATTGCCTCCAGCGGACCATGACGGATTGTGGAAAGCAGCGCTCGCAGGAATCCCGGTTTCTTCAGTTGGGCCAGGTACTGGTCCTGATAGCGCGCCATCGCCTCTGCCATCGGACCGGGCCTGAAGAAGTCGTGCTTCATGCTCCGGATAAGCACCGGCTTGCCCGCCACCGCAAATACGAGCTCACCGAGCACGGGAGCACGAACTGCGTTCGTTCCCGAGGGCCGTGCGAGCCCGGCAGGATCGATGAGCACGAGCTTGCGCACCAGATCCGGGTGGCGATCGGTAGCCTCCACGGCGATCGCGCCACCCATCGATAGGCCCACAAGATCGACGTTGGGACCCAGGTCCAGGGCCTCGACCAGCGCCACCAATTGGCGGTCGAACCTCTCACGGTCATACCGCCCGTGTGGTCGGTCGGACGCGCCGCGTCCGTAGAGATCATAGCGCAAGACCCGGAATCCCGCAGCGGCAAGGCCGGCGAAGACCGGGTCCCAGATGAAGGCCGGCACCGAGAAGCCGTGGATCAGCACGACGGGGACGCCCTTCGCAGGCCCCGCCAGCTCGTAATGCGTACTGCCCTCGGGCAACCGGACGATCCTGCTGCCGGTGGCTGTTCGCGCTACGTGGCTCATATCCTGCATAGTCCCTCCTGGCGCCCTATTCGGCGGGTTGGCCGAGACACCCTGTGGCATGCCACCTACGCGGGCCAGTATGCCTGAACCTGGGCCCCGGTGCGGTGGCGAGCGATTCCGGCAAGCTCGCGCAGGCGAAATGCCGGCACCCGCTGTATGGTTGCGTCCGGTACGGGATAGTCGGTGCTGTAAATCTGGATCTGCGTTGGCTTGAGCTCGGTTACCGTTCGGAGCCAGGCCTCGAAGGCATCGCCCGAAGCATTGGTCACCGGCCCGTCGAAGAGCACGGTCTGGAGCGTCAGATCCCGGATCCCGTGTAGAGCCTCAACCACGCCGGCGAAATTGACGCCCGCTGCAGGGCGATTGACCTGCGTGAGGGTCATTGCATCGCCGGCATCCAGCTTGAGGATCGGGCGGTCGATGTGTTGCAGCGCCGCCTGGACGCCGGGATGCATCAGCGTCGTTGCGTTCGAGAAGAGCGCGATTCGGGCGCCCGGACAATAGCGGTCGCGCAGGCGCCTCACCTCGAACGCGATCTCGGCAAAGTAGGGATAGAGGGTTGGCTCGCCATTCCCTGAGAAGGTGAGGCTATCGACTGCGCCACACGTCCTCAGTGCCCTCTCTACGGCTTTGGCCACATCGCCCGGATTGGGGAATCCCAAATCCTGGCCGTCGCCCTGAACCGGTCTGCTCACCTTGACGTCCGTATCGCCGTAGTGGCAGTAGACGCAATCGAACGAGCAGACCTT
>JAKJAE010000021.1:0-350 GCA_022707665.1 Chloroflexota bacterium | reverse complement strand
GCGGGAGCGGCCTGCGTGCAGTCGGTGTGGTCATATGTCAGGCGGCGACTCCCTTCGCCGCGGTGTCTCGGTCGTAACGCTGGATGTCCCTGCATCCATCTGGTGTCCCCCCTGATACGGGATTGCCTCGCTGAGGGCAAGGATCTGTCGGGCTATCGTCCTATGGTATCGCCAATACTTGACACTTGGTGTCATATAGAACGGCGTCGATAGGTTTTTTGTTCTATTCCTAAGATGGTGTGCGTGCGATCCTTCGTGCTGCTTCAGACAGCTGCCCGCTTGCGCTCATACCGGTCACGGATTTCGGCGGCGGTCAGGAAGTCTGCCTCCGCAAAGCCCATCGAACGGGC
>JAKJAE010000219.1 GCA_022707665.1 Chloroflexota bacterium | reverse complement strand
AGCGTCGTGGATATGAGCTGCCCGCGTGCCGACCAGACACAGGAGTAGGGGATCTCACCCACATCGAGGAAGCCCTCCTCGACATAGTTGTGGGATCCCTGTTTGCCGTTGACGCCCCAGATGTCGTGCACGTAGAGGTCTGGCAGGCCGTAGGTCGTCTGCAACGCGACAATGTCTTCAGGCTGGAAGCGGTAGAGCGGGTTGCCCTCGTCGCAGTACTTGCTGATCCAGCCAACAAGCACCTTGTCGTCGGCGATGGCGAAGGTCATGTTGTGTGCATCGCCCGGGTAGGGCTCACCGTTTTCCAGCGTAAAGGATGACAGCGCAGCCGAGTTGGAGAGGTTGGTCGCCTTCCAGGTGTGGCCGTCATCGAGCGAGTAGGTGCCATAGGCATCGTGAGCGCCGAAGCCAGCGCCGCTCAGGATGCTGTAGATGCCCTCTTCCTCTTCCTCCTCATGCTCCTCCGGGAGCGCGTCGATGTAGACCGCCACCAGCGGCTTGGCATACCCAAGGGTGTAGCTTAGCACCTTTTGGGTATCGTCGCCGGGGTAGTCGACGTAGTACTTCGTAGCTTCGTCCTCACCTTCGATGAGGAGCCTGCCGTTGGCATTCTGCATAGGAACGTAGAAGTTCATCTGCAGCAGATTGGCGCGCTCGGTCTCCTGGTCCGGCGTGCCGGAGACGTTCTTCACGAACGTGGCCCCGTCGTCGGCCAAAACGGCGCCCACGAGCATCAGGGCGCCCACAACTGCCAGGGTGATCAGGATGATCGGTCTCTTTCGCATCGCATGTCCTCCGTATGAATGAAGTCCGGACTTACGCTGATATGGCTCGCTCCACCGTGGGGCGCGGGCTGGCTTCCGGGCGGGGGTCCGACACGATCCGATCCACATAGCGCTCAACCACCCTTCGCAGGTCTTCCTGGTTGGCCACCGTATGGACGTGGGAGGTCAGGCTCACCACCCGGTTGGTGGCGATGTCGAGGCCAAGCAGGGCGGCGCCGGGGCACGCCTTGAGGAAGGGGATGAGGCCGCGGAAATTGCTGGCGTCGAGGTCGAAGATCACGAGGTCCGGCGCCAGGGCACAGATGCGCTCGGCGACCTCCGGGGTGGCGGTGAGCAGACGGATGACGCTGATCTGGGCTTCATCCGCCAGGATCGCCTCCACACTGTCGAGCAGGAGCGAATCCCCGTAGAGCACGACGAGCTGCTGGGCGTTCATCGTCACACGATCACGGTCATCGCGACGGGCGGAAGGGTCAGTCGTTTTCGCATATGCGTCCTCCGGTGGGTGAAGGGACAGGAAGGTGGTCCCGAAGCTGGTCAGGATGCCTCTACAGTACCACGCGGAGGCCTCCCGCCGCAATCAGTCAAACCCGGCCCGAGGTATGAAAAAAGAGCGATCTTTTGGATCGCTCTTTTGGTTAGAGGAATTAGGCCGCGAACGTTAGGTACTTAGGTCATTTGACGGCGAGGATTAGGCGCCCCTGTACACGCCGTTAGTGGCGCGTCCCCGTGGCGGGATCAGGCCCTCGCGGAGGGCGTACTGCGCCGCTTCGTGGCGCTTGCTGAGCTGTAGCTTGGCCAGGATGTTGCGCATGTGCGTCTTGACTGTGTGGATGCTGATGCTCAGGCTGTCGGCGATCTCCTGATCCGTGGCGCCCTCGGCGACGAGGCTGAGCACGTCCTGCTCGCGGGCCGTCAGGGCCGCGCTCTCGTCGTCGACGGCACGGCCGGACTGGCGGGCCAGCCTGCGGAACTCGGCGAGCATGCGGCCTCCCAGGGCGGCGGTAATGGCCGCCTCACCTCGCATAGCCCCGCGGAGCATCTCCACGAGGTCCCAGGAGCGGATGCTCTTGAGCAGGTAGCCCTGGGCGCCGTTCTGCAGGGCCTCGAAGAGCTTCTCGTCCTCGTCCTGGACCGTGAGCATCACGATCGTGATGTGGGGCATCGCGGCCTTGATGTGCTCGCAGGCTTCCACGCCGTCACACCCTGGCATGCCCACGTCCATCAGGATCAGGTCCGGGTTGAGGTCGCGGGCCTTGACAAACACCTCGAGGCCATCGTCGGCCTCACCCACGACCTCGAAGTCGGGCTGGGCATCGAGAATGTTCGCGAGGCCCTCGCGAAAGAGCTGATGGTCATCGGCTAATAGAACGCGTATCACTGCCATAGACGTCATCCTATCACAATCCCTGACGCTTGCATTACGTCCCCATCGTTCAGGCCGCGGCACAGGCGCGTGAGACTCCGGCCCCTCATTCCTGGCTCCGTGCGGGCCCAACCGGCCACTCAAGGGCGACAACCGTACCTCTCCCCGGAGTGGAATTGACGTCCAGGCGCCCGCCGATGCGGGCTGCGCGGGCGCGCATGATGCTCAACCCGAAGTGGCCTCGCCCGTCGCTGACCGGCGTTTCCGGATCGAACCCACGGCCATCGTCGGCAATGGTGATGCTCCCGTGGGTCTCGGTGGCCTGGAGCCTGACGATCACCTGCGTCGCGCCGCCGTGGCCCCCGGCGTTGCGGAGGGCCTCCCTGACGATGCGCGTGATCTGTTCGCTCACGGCCTCGGAGACGTAGAGAGGGAGGGTCAGATCAGTCTCGAACCGGGCCGACACGGGGCCATCGGGTTCGGCTGCAGCCAATGCGTCCTCCAGCACCGCCTGCAGCGCCCGCGGCGGCCGCGGTTGGACGTGGAGGCCGGCGATGAACCGGCGTACCTCGGCCGTGGCGTCATCGATGATGCCGCGCATGCGCGAGCTTGCCGCAACGATGGTGTCGGCATACTCGCAAGCGGGCGCACCAGGGCTCTCCGGGGTCGCGCCTGACCGCACGCGTTCGGACGCCGCCACCTCGGTCAGCCCGTCCACCTGGTGGCCCAGGTAGGAGAGCGTCTGGGCCAGCCCGTCGTGCATATCCGCGGCAAGGCGCTGTCGCTCTTCCAGGGCCGCGGCCCGTTCTGCCTGGCTGTGGAGCCAGGCCTTTTCCAGGATGATGGAGGCGAGGTTACCGAAGCTCTCGGCGAGGTCGATCTCATCCTGGCGCCACGCTCGTGTCGACGCGCGGTCGATGATGAACAGAAAGCCAAGGGGCCGGTCAGCCCCCCAGAGCGGCAGGCCCAGGACGGCCTGCAGTCCAAGCTTCTTTGACCAGTGGAGCTCCATCCGGTCGTCGTGGGCGACGTCGGGAACGACGAGGATCTCGTGAGCCCGGATGGAATCCGAAAGGCGCTTGACCTCCTCCAGCGAGAGGTGAACGGGAAGTTGCTTCTGCGCGTCCGTTCCACCTGCCGTCTGAGGGTCGATCTCCGGCAGCCCACGCGCCAGCACGCGGACCGGCGCCTGGTCATACTCCTGCCAGAGGAAGAGCGCCGCCGCATGGCACTGCAACAGGCCCATCGACTCCTCGACGATGCCCGCATAGATCTCGTCCACTTCCAGCGTGGTGTTGAGCCTGACACTGGCCCCGTGCAATGCGGCAAGTTGATCCGCCCATCGCTGCGTCTCCTGGTGCAGCCGGGCGTTCTCCACCGCCACGCCGATTTGGTTGCCGATGCTTGTCAGCAGCGCCGTGTTGGCGGTTAGGCCATCCGTGTGGCGGGCTGCCAGGGTCAGCGCACCCACGGCCTTGCCCTTGGCCATCAGCGGGATGGACAGGAGCGTGTTGGTGGGGGTCTCGCAGAGAGACTCGGGATCCGGGCAGTCATCGCCGGGCGCAACTGCAAGCGTGACCGGCAGCCCAGTGGCGACGGCCTCCTGCGCAATGCGGCTGCACGCCGCCTGATACCACGAGCAGCACGCCCAAGCTTTGTATTGCTGTCCCCCGCACGTGGCCTCCGGCGCGAGCGTGCGGCCGTTCCCGTTCGTGAGGTGGATACACCCGGCCTCAACCTCCAGCGCTCCCAATGCGGTCTGGAGCGTCGTATCGAGGATGCGTTGCAGGTCGAGCGACTGGCTCAACGTCGCCGCGATCGTGTTCTGAAGGGCCAGCTCCGAGCTGCGCTGCACGATCTCGGCCTGGGCCCGCTTGGCCTCACTGATGTCCTGGAAGACGACGACGGCGCCGCGCAGAGTCTCGCCTTCGTAGATCGGCGTACTCACGTAGTGCACCGGGAAGCTGGTCCCATCGCGCCGCCAGAAGAGCTGGTCATCCCCCTGGCGGACTTTGCCCGTCTTGTATCCGTTGTGCAGAGGGCAGGCCACTTCGGGGTAGGGGCGCCCGTCGGGATAGGAGTGGTGCCAGATGGCGTGGCTGAGGCCCCCGATGAGCTCCGCGGGTTCGTAACCGAGCATATCAGCGGCAGCGCGGTTGACGAAGGTATGGTGTCCGTCGACATCGACGCCGAAGATGCCTTCGCCTGCGGAGTTGAGGATCAACTCGTGGTGGCGGCTCAGACGTGATAGCGCCGCCTCCGCCCGCTGGCGTTCGACGATCTCCTGCATGAGTTTGCGATTCGTCTCGGTGAGTTCCTCGGTCCGGGCAGCGACGAGCTCTTCCAGGTGGCCGCGGTAGGCCTCGAGCTGAGCCTCGGCCTCGCGTTTCTCCAGCGTCTGCTCGCGCAGGTAGATGAAGCCCAGCAATGGGACCGCCAGGATGTGCAGGAGATTGCCGATGGGGCAGATGAACCCGGAGTAGGCGCGGCCCGTGGCATAGTTCAAGAGCAGCAGTCCCTCGCCCAAGAAGAACATCAGCAGGGCTATGATGACGATGTTGCTGAGCCACGTTCGTTTCTGTAGGAGTATCAGGATGGCCGCGCCGATGAGGACGAGCGCCGAGCCATGGAAGGCCCACGCGCCCCACGTCTGGTGGAAGCGCACCTCGGGATCGAGCCGTACCTCGCGGATCCACGAAGGAGACACAGTGGCGTAACAGAGGAGCGCCACGGCGATGGCGATCAGCATATAGCGGCGCGCGAGGCGCTCTTCCTTGAGGACGTAGCGGATGAACGCTCCGGCGACGATCGCCACGGCGATGAGCGCCAGCGCGTGCTCGAGGGGCTCCATCACGATAAAGGGCTGCGTCTCGTTGATGGCCGGGTTGGCGATGCGCAGGCTCACGTGGATCACCATGAAGGCCTCGCGCACGAAGCCGAAGCCGAATCCCCAGGCCAGCCACGCCTCGCGGGGGTGGGTGCCCGAGCGGCGGCGGCTCAGCGCAATGACAAGGCCCGCCGACGAACTGCCGTAACAGGAGGAAGAGGTACTCGACGAGCTTCACGGTGCTGCTCTCAGGACAAGGGGGAGGAAAACGGCATAGGGCAGGGGCTGCGCCTGTGAACCCGGGTAGAGGAACACCTTTCCGCACTTCTGTCCTCCCAGTCTGTACTGGGGCGCGCCAATGATTATGTCATCGAGGCCATCGCCATCCACATCGCCAGCACTCACGGCCCAGCCAAAGTCCGT
>JAKJAE010000218.1 GCA_022707665.1 Chloroflexota bacterium | reverse complement strand
GGACGGCGTCTTCATTTGGGATCACATCGGAGGACTGCAGCGGGCGGTGGACCCATGGGTGGCGCTCACCGCGATGGCGATGCGCACCCAGGCCGTCAAGCTCGGCCCCATCGTCACCCCGGTCGCACGGCGCAGGCCATAGAAACTGGCAAGGGAGACAGTCACGCTCGACCACCTGTCCGGTGGTCGGCTGATCCTCGGCGTCGGCCTGGGATGGGGACCCGAGGAGTTCAGCACCTTCGGTGAGGATGGCACCCCCCGCGTACGGGCCGAAAAGCTGGATGAGGGGCTTGCGGTTCTGACCGGTCTCTGGAGTGGAGAACCGTTCAGCTACAGTGGCAAACACTACCAGGTCGAGGGCGTCTGTTTCTTGCCGCGACCGGTGCAGTCGCCACGTATCCCCATCTGGCCCTGTGGAGCGTGGTCGGACAAGAAGGCCCCGTTCCGGCGTGCAGCGCAATGGGACGGCGTGGTTGCCATCGCCGATCCACGCCAGAACCGCGCTATTCTGCCCGAAGAGGTGCCCGCCATCAGGTCCTATGTGCAGCAGCACCGGACCACCGACGAACCCTTTGACGTGACCATCATCCTCTGGTCGGAAGGCGATCGCTCGGCACGGGAACAGGAGGAGACTGCGCGCTACGCCGAGGCCGGAGTCACGTGGTGGATTGAGGATCTATCCAGTGAGAGATTCCCACTGGAAGAGGCCCGCAAGCGGCTTCACAAAGGGCCGCCAGCGCACTGACCCCATGTGACCCAACACGATAAGGAAACATGAACCCGATGAAACCAACGATGCGGATGTGCAATGGCGACGAGGACTACTGGCGAATCCGCCCGTTCCTGCGCGAGGTCTTCAGGCTCAACGATCGGCGCCAGGTGACCTGGGAGGTGGCCCGGTGGGACTACTGGCGCTGGCCTGGCATCGAGGGCTGGGGCGATGGGCCTCTGGAGGAAAAGGTCGTGCTCTGGGAGCTTGCCGATGGCCAGATCGCCGCCGTGCTCAACTCGGAGGGTCAGGGCGAAGCCTACCTGCAGGTCCATCCCCAATGGCTCACGCCCGCGCTTGAAGAGGAGATGATCGAGGCCGCCGAGGTGCGTCTTGCCGTGACCGGGGAGGACGGCAGCCGGTCGTTGGGCGTCTGGGCCGATGATCAGGACGCACTCCGTCAGGCGATCCTGGCGCAGCGTGGCTACGCACGGGACGGCACGGCAGAGCACCAACATCGACTGGATCTGACGGCGCCGATCCCGGACACATCGGTTGCCGAGGGGTTCACCGTGCGGTCGCTGGGGGATGTCGATGAGCTCCCTGCGCGGAGCTGGTTCTCGTGGAAGGCGTTCAACCCAAACGAGCCCGAAGAGGCCTTCAAGGAGCTGGGTTGGGAATGGTATCTCGAGATCCAGCGCTGCCCGCTCTACCGGCGCGACCTCGACCTCGTGGCAGTTGCCCCCAACGGAGATCTGGCGGCCTTCACCACCGTCTGGTTCGACGACGTCGCCCGCACGGCCTACTTCGAGCCGGTCGGCACCTATCCCGCCTACCAGCGCCGCGGGCTGGCCCGCGCCGTGATGACCGAGGGACTCAAGCGGGTGCAACACCTCGGCGCGACGCTCGCCTTTGTGACCGGTTACTCGCCCGAGGCCAACGCGCTCTACGATCGCATGATGGGGCTCGCCTACGCCCGCTGCGAGCGCTGGGCCAAGACGCTCTGACCGCGTAGGGCGAGCCGTCGTGCTCGCCCATCCGATCTCCCATCGCCTACGCCTCACGCGCGACCCCGACGCCCCGTGCTCCGGATGTACCGTAACCGTCTCGGTTGCGGTCCGGCGGTGCCCGGTGCATCCAAACCCGACGCCCCACGCTCCGGAAGTAGTGCAACCGTCTCGGTTGCACCCCAGCGAAGCGCCCGGTGCAGCCAAACCCGACGCCCCACGTTCCGGAAGTAGTGCAACCGTCTCGGTTGCACCCCGGCGAGGTGCTGATCACGCCATCGCCCGCCCAAATGTAGGTCGTCGGAAGCGCCTCGACCAGGCGGGACAGAAATGGCCGAAGCTGCTCGGAGGTCGTGCCCGCGGAATGGAAGTACAGAAGGGCCAACTCAACCACGTCAGGAACGTGCCCGGTCATACCTCGTCTCCCCTGCAGTAACCTCATCAGCGTCCCAGCGGTCGGTGACCAGATGCACGCGCCCGCCACAGTTGAGGTAGCAGAGAACAGGTCGGGGACGCTGACCCAGCAACCGTTCCGCAGCGACGAGGTAGCGCCGCACCTGATCGACGTGCTCGGTCGCGTAAGGAGGCGAGGCGAGACCGTCCGGGTCTCTCAGCGCGTCGGTCTTGAACTCCACCAGGTGCCAGATCCCACCGGCGTAGTAGAGGGCGTCGATCACGCCGGCATCGAGTCGCCCCTCGCGATCCAACACGCTGTAGGGCACCTCCGAGAGCTGCTGCTCGGCGGAAACCATCGCATCGTAGAGCGCCGTGGCCTGGAAGCGGGTCAGGATGCGCGCGGCACGTCGCACGGCATCGGTGACCCGCACCTCGTCGGCCAACCCCAGGACGTCTGCTTCGCCGGCGACCCAGCTATAGAACTCGTCCGGGTGGTCACCGGGAAAACGCCATTCGCGGAGCGCCTGGTGAACGAGCTCGCCGACGACCCACGCAGGGGCCCGGTCTGTCGACGTGCGGGGCACCACACGCCAGACACGCCGCGGGGGGTCCCGATCGACATCTTGGGTTGCCTCATCGGTGTGTTGGGCGGCGCCCATGACAGGACCGAGCATCCGAAGGTCCTCAGGGGGCAACGGGCGCGCCTCCGGCGCATCGCCTGCCCTGATGCTGGCCTCAGGCAGCGGCGCCTCCGGCTCGTAGACCGTACACCGAGCCTCCTGGGCGCCCAGCGGGAGCGGAACCCTGTGCACACGATCTCCCGTAGCGTCGCAATCAGGTACCGCCGTCGTCAATCCTAGCGCCAGGTCGAGTCGCTTCAGCCATCCTCCCAGGCTCAGGCCGCTCTTGTTCACGCCGACGGTGCCGCTGATCAAAAGGAGTTCCCTCACCCGTGTCGCCGCAACGTAGAGGAGCCGGTCAGACTCTGCTGCCTCCTGATCGGCTTCGCGTCGCTTTGCCAGGGCATAGGCGAGCGAGGAGACCGGCTCCTCGTCCTGAGTAACACGCACCCGGAGGTTCGGGACAACGCCCAGGTCACAGTCCACCAGGAATCCGCCCCCGCCACCTGGACTGCTACGCCCGGCATCACCGATGACAACAATAGGGAACTCGAGGCCCTTCGCCTGGTGGACCGTCATGATCTGCACCGCCCCCGAAGCCAGGGAGCGTGCCTCGCCTTCGCGCGAGGCCACATCGCGCAGCTCGGCGAGGTATTCGACAAAGGCCGCCACACTGACGATCCCGCTGGCATGGGCATCGCTCAGGAGCTTGTCGACGTTGGCAACGGCACGCGCCCCCGTCCCCAGCAAGATGGCACGGTACGCGGTCGCATCCAGAAAGGCTTTCAACACGTCGGCGAGGGGAGTCCGTCCCACCATAGCGTGAAGGCGGGCAATCACGTCGGCAGCGTGGGCTGCCCGGGGGACTTCGTCACCCAGATCTGTACCCTCGAGAACCTGTGCCCAGAGCGAAGGGAGCGCAGCGTGGCGCTGTGCGGTCCGCAGCCGGTAGAGGGCCATATCCGAGAGGCCGAAGGCTGGCGAACGAAGCAGCCCGGCAAGCGCCAGATCGTCGGTGGGATCCGCAAGCGCTCGCAAAGCGTTCACCACGTCCCGCACCTCAGGGCGATCGTAGAAACCCCGGCCCGCGATGGTGAGGTAGGGGATCCCCGCCTCCTCCAATGCGTCTTCGTAGAACGGAAACGAGGTCGCAGCGCGGCAGAGGATCGCCACATCACCGTAGTTCAAGTGACGCGTGGCCTCCTGCCCGGTCTCGGGATCGCGATCGGGCAGGGTGATGCCACCGCGCTCGACCAGATCCGCCAGCCTGTCCACGAGCGCCTTAGCCGCACGGTCGAGCGCCCCGCCGGTCTTGGTTCCCACCGCAAGGTGAAGCTCGACGTAGGGGCGCATTAGCCCCGCAGCAGGCGCATCGCGGTGGTGTGCCAGGGCCGAGAAGGGTTCGACATAGGGGCGGTCGGGGTCCTCGATCTCACCGAGCACCGGACGGAGCAGCGCGTTGAGCGCCTCCACCATCTCCCGGTGGGCGCGGTACGAGGTCGCCAGGTCAACGCCCTGCCCACGCGCCTCGATCGCCTGGCGCTCGGTGCGGAAGACCGTGACATCAGCGCCGCGGAACCGGTAGATCGACTGCTTCGCGTCGCCAACGATGAAGAGCTTGCCGTGGGTGCTGGCATCGGGGTGCTCAACAGGCCGCCCGCCGTCGCCGTTGAGCGCCTGCAGCAGCGCGCGTTGGCGCTCGTTGGTATCCTGGAACTCGTCCACAAGCAGCGCCCGAATCTCGCCCTGCCAGTAGGTGCGGGCCTCGGCGTCCTCCTGCAGCAACCGGAGCGCGGTCGCCTCCAGGTCGTCGAAGTCGAGCGCCCGAAGCTGCACCTTGCTGCGGTCATAGGCAGCGCACGCTTGCTCGAAGACCGTCATCAACGCCGGCAGCACCGTCCGTGCCAGATGCCGGTCGAGGTCCAGATCGATGCCCTTGCCCACCAGGTCAGCCAACACCGCATCGTACCGTGCCTGCAGGCTCGCAATCGCATCCTTGGGCCTCGCAGGCGCCCAGTTGGCCTGCCGCCCCTTCTGTTTCAGGGCGCCGCGCAGTGGGGCAAGATGGCGAGAGACCTCGGCCCAATCGTCCACGGCACGGGCCGCAGCGATCGCGTCGATGTGGGCCAGAGCCACGACAAGATCGGGCGCCAGGGCATCGCCAGCCACGGCGGCGCGTGCGAGCGTCCCGTCACTGCGCAGTGCGACCAGGTCCGCGATATTGGCCTGTACGGTCGCATCGTCAAAGAAAGTGCGAAGGGGCGCAATCAGATGGGGCAGCCAGGCTGCCCAGGGGTTACCGGCAATGGGCGCCCAGGCATCGGCGACATCCAGGCGTTTGGCGAGCATCGAGGCCAGCACACGCTGCAATCCAGCATCGCCGAAGAGATCGAACAGCGGGGTCACCTCGGCGTTCTCCGCGGCCCACCCCAGCACAGATTCGACAACCTGTGCCCGCAGCAGGGCCATCTGCCCCTCATCAAGCATCTCGAAACGGGGATCGATGCCCACGGCGGCGGGGTGGTGGCGCAGGATCTCGGCGCACAGGCTGTGGATGGTGCCGATCCGCGCCGCGTCGAGCTCCTCGTAGGTGCCGCTCCAGCGGCGGCGTTCCTCATCGGAAAGGTCGGCAGTCTGCAGGAACCGGCGGATCTCCTGGCGAACGCGCGTGCG
>JAKJAE010000217.1 GCA_022707665.1 Chloroflexota bacterium | reverse complement strand
GAGGAACTTTCGTACGTCTGAGGCTTCGCATCCAGGACTGATAAAGGTTAGAAATCGAGATCTGATAGCTTTTGAGAGGAGGCTTATGCTATGATTTTCTCGCTAGGAGTCCACGTAACGCCCTTTATGCCATCAAAACCGACGTCGCGACTGAGCGGATTCTATACACTCACGGTTCAGGAACGTATCACCCTGATGCGGGAGCAGGTTGTCCTGTCGGACGAGGAAGCCGACCTCCTCAGCGAAGGAATGGGGTTGAGCCTCGACCGGGCGAACGCCATGGTCGAGAACGCCGTGGGCCGCTATGCACTGCCCCTGGGTATTGCCACGAACTTCGTCGTGAACGGCCGCGACGTGTTGGTGCCAATGGTGATCGAGGAACCCTCGGTCGTCGCGGGCGCATCCTTCGCCGCCAGGCTGGCTCGCCGGGGTGGTGGGTTTGTAGCTGAGGTGGATGCTCCCGTCATGATTGGCCAGGTTCAGTTGGTCGATCTGCCCGACCCCCTCGCCGCGGTCAATGCGATTCTTGCTGACAGAGCGCGCCTGATGGCGATAGCCAATGCGCTGGACCCCGTGCTCGTGGACCTGGGAGGCGGTGCACAGGATATCCAGGTCCGCATCCTCGATACTGCCAGAGGGCCGATGCTGGTCGTACACCTGCTGATTGACGTGCGCGATGCGATGGGTGCAAACGTCGTGAACACGGCATGTGAGCGACTGGCACCGGAGCTGGCCGCGCTGACCGGTGGGACACCGTATCTGCGGATCCTGAGCAATCTGGCGGACCACCGCCTGGCGCGGGCACGGGTCACAATCCCCGAAGACGCGCTGGCGTTCGAGACGTTCACCGGAGCGCAGGTGGCCGATGGGATCGAGTTAGCCTGGGCCTTCGCCGCTGCCGATCCCTATCGGGCGGCGACCCACAACAAGGGCGTTATGAACGGCGTAGATGCCGTCGTATTGGCGACCGGTAACGACTGGCGTGCAGTGGAAGCAGGGGCCCATGCCTATGCCGCCCGCGGCGGGCAGTACACGAGCCTGAGCACGTGGCGCCGCGATCGACAGGGCAATCTGGTGGGCCATCTGGAGCTGCCACTGGCGCTCGGAACAGTCGGGGGTGCCACACGCGTGCACCCGACGGCTCGGGTCGCGTTGAAGATCCTTGGTGTACAGAACGCTGGTGAGCTGGCCATGGTCGTCGCAAGCGTTGGACTGGCGCAGAATCTGGCCGCACTGCGGGCGCTGGCCACCGAGGGCATCCAGAAGGGACACATGGCACTCCACGCCCGCCAGGTGGCGATGGCCGCAGGCGCGGTGGGGGCTGATATCGACCGCGTCGCGCAGGCGATGGTCGAGAGTCGTGCCATCCGCATCGATGTCGCCCGGTCGTTGTTGAACAAAGACAGCGCCTCATAAGAGGAGGACTGTGTGACTGAAGCTCGGTTGATGAAACCGCAACGGGCAGTAGGGATCATAGGGTATGGGGCCTACGTGCCTATGTATCGCCTGCCTGGCGCGGAGATTGCCCGGGTCTGGACCGGGGGCGGTCGTGGTCCCGTTCGCGAGAAGGCGGTTGCGGGACTGGACGAGGATACGATTACGATCGCCATTGAGGCAGCACGGAACGCCATCGCGCGGGCCGAGATCCTGCCCGAGGCACTGCGGGCGATCTGGGTGGGCAGCGAGTCGCATCCCTATGCGGTGAAGCCGTCAGCGACGCTTGTCGCTGAGGCCCTCGGCGCAACGCCGTATCTACTGGCAGGCGACTTCGAGTTCGCCTGCAAGGCCGGGACCGAAGCACTGCAGGCGGCGATGGGGCTCGTGGGATCAGGAATGGGGGATTATGCGCTGGCGATTGGCGCCGATACGGCACAGGGACGCCCGGGCGACGAGCTGGAGTACACCGCTGCAAGCGGTGGGAGCGCGTTCATCATCGGGCCGGCGGAGCGCGCCGTTGCCGTGTGCATGGGATCGCTCTCGTACGTGACCGACACGCCGGATTTCTGGCGGCGCGCGTATCAGCACTACCCCAGCCACGGGGGACGCTTCACGGGCGAGCCGGCCTATTTCCACCATATCGAGTCCGCTGGGCGCGCGCTGATGGAGGAGTTGGCGCTGACGGCGCAGGACTTCACCTACGCCATCTTCCACCAGCCCAACGTGAAGTTCCCGGGGCGCGTCGCAGAGCGGCTGGGGTTCACCGAAGCACAGATCGAAACAGGCCTGTTGAGCGGCGTCATTGGCAATACGTATGCGGGCGCATCACTGACAGGTTTGTCGGCGGTGCTGGATATCGCCAAGCCGGGCGACCGGATCCTGCTGGTGAGCTTCGGGTCCGGCGCGGGCTCGGACGCCTTTGCCTGGGAACTGACCGAGCGCATCACAGCCTGCCAGGACAAAGCGCCGCACACCGCTGACTACATCAAGCGCCGCGTCGAGATCGACTATGCGCTCTACACCCGCTATCGCGGCAAACTCCGGGACTAGTGATTGGTGATTGGGGAGAGGAAGCTCCAGGATTCCCAGTTCGCTGATTCCGCGATGCTTTTTTCGCTGATTCGCTTTCTCGCTTATTCGCTGATTCGCCGATTCGAGGACTGATGCGTGACGTAGCCATTATCGGTATAGGGCAGACCCCAGTAGACGAACACTGGACGACGGGTATACGCCATTTGATGCTCGAAGCGGGCCTGAGCGCGCTTCAAGACGCCGCAATCGAGACCGTCGATGCAGTGTACGTGGGCAACATGCTCTCCGGCGAGATTGCCGGGCAATCGCAACTGGGCGCACTCGCCGTGGACTTTATGGGGCTGGGGAACACCGAGGCCTTCAAGGTAGAAGCCGCATGCGCCTCGGGCGCAGCGGCGTTGCGGGTTGGCACAATGGCCGTTGCCAGCGGGATGGCCAACCTGGTGCTCGCCCTCGGCGTAGAGAAGATGACGGATACGGGCGGACGTGAAACAACGGCCGCGTTAGCTGCCGCGGCAGATGCGGAATATGAGGCGGGCCAGGGGATCTCGTTTGTGGCCCTCAACGCGCTGCTGATGCAGCGCTATATGTACGAGTATGGGTGGAAGCATGAGGACTTCGCCAACTTCGCGGTAACGGCACATGCCAACGGCGTGAACAACCCCAACGCGATGTTCCAGTCACGGATCTCGGCAGAGGCTTATGCGCGCGCACCGATGATTGCCACGCCCGTGGGATTGCTCGACGCCTCGCCGGTCTGTGACGGCGCAGCGGCGGTTGTGCTCGCGCCGGCAGAGTATGCGCGTGCGCTGAGCCCAGCACCGGTGAAGATCCGGGCCTCAGCTGTAGGAATGGCGCCGCTGGCGGTCCATAGTCGCAAAGATCCGCTGGCGTTGGAGGCTGCGCGGACCTCTGCCCACAAGGCGTATCAGCTCGCGAATGTCAAGCCTGAGGACCTGGATTTCTTTGAGTTGCACGATGCCTTCACGATTATGGCAGCACTGAGCCTGGAAGCATCCGGGTTTGCCGAACGGGGCAAGGGCGTTCAACTGGCATTGGATGGTGAGATCACGCTGCAGGGGCGCGTGCCCATCGCGACGATGGGCGGCTTGAAGGCACGGGGCCATCCCGTGGGGGCGACTGGCATCTATCAGGTGGTAGAAGCGGTATTGCAGTTGCGTGGATTGGCGGGGGCCAACCAGCTTCCTAACGCGCGGCTGGGCATGACCCAGAACATCGGCGGGAGCGGCGCCACGATCATCACGCACATACTCGAAGGCATGGGATAGGCAAGTAGGCGAGATAGCAACAAAGTAAGGCGCGTTTCATTCTGGGGGTGACATCGCTCTCGGAGCGCGGGCATCTTGCCCGCTCTGGAGACGTGATCTACACCCGCAGTGTGGCCCCAGAGTGAGACGCACCCACGGATCGGAAAGCTTGGACGTTGGTGAAATGATAGGACATCCGACGGGGAGAAGATCTCCCGGGAAAAGGAGTGCACACAAATGGAAGCAAAGGTCGCGAACGATTGGCGGTTAAGGGGACAGCGATATCGGCTCGAGGGCGAGCGGTGTGGGCATTGCGGGGCGGCCATCTTCCCTCCACGCGATATCTGCCCTGAGTGCGGCAAGCCGGCAAAGACACCAGCACCCCTGAGCGGACGCGGTGAAGTTTACACGTTCAGTACTGTCTACAACGCACCAGAGGGCTTCGAGCCCTATACCCCCTACACCGTGGCACTCGTCAAGCTCGAAGAGGGCCCGGTCGTCACCGCGCAGCTCACCGACGTCGCGCCCAAAGATGTCCAGATCGGCATGCCCGTCGAAATGGTCACCCGCCGCCTGCGTACGCACGGAGAAGAAGGGACCATAGTGTACGGCTACAAGTTCCGACCGCGAGTCGGGGCCTAGGGCCGAGAGGGCATATGGTCAAGGCGCCTTCCGTGTGGAAGGTGCCTTTTGCGTACGAGGAAGAGTTGCGGTATGTCGAGAGTCCGTATGATAGTATCCAGGCTGCTGCTCGCGATGTCTCGTCCAAGCTCTTGCTTTCGCGCGTTCTGAAGGAGGACGAATATGCGCAGTCGCTGGCTGATATACGCAGCAATTGGCTTGGGTTTCGGGATCGCGGACTGGTTCTTCCTCGATCTGTTAGCTTCACTCAGCCAGAACCAAGTTCTGAACGAGACCCTACCTCAAATGCCCGAGGTCATCCGCTTACTGATTGTCATCATCTTGGTCGCTGCCAACTATGGGATCTGGCTGATACCGGTAATCCCGGCTGCTATCTACGAGATGCGACGCTCGCTTTCACTGCGCAGGGCTGCGCTGTCGGCAGTGATTGTCTGGTGTGCCGCGATGGTGAGCTACTACGCTTACTACGCCTTTATGCTCATGGCTGTTGGTCTGCCGAATATGGAGTTCATGCTACTCTCGAATCGCCGATCTGCGACGTATTGGGCCGACGTGTGGCCTCCGTTCCAGCGCGTGATTCTGGCCCAGTTCGCTGAATGGATTGGGATCGCAGTGATAGGTGGGGCGATAGTAGGAGCGTTGAGTGCATATGTATACCACCTGTTGGTAAAGAGAGACATGCCTCGCGCACCCAGTCGCGATGCGCGTGACGCCATCACGCCAAGGACCCTAACGTGAGAAAACATACCATCCGCGAGATCCCTGAGAGCCACCAGCCCGCCTACGTCGCGAACGGCTTCGTCGGGCTGCGCGTCGGCACCTGCCCTCTCACGGACCAAACAGCGCTCCTCGCCGGCTTTACCGGGAGCCACGAGCGGTTCGGCGTGGAGGCGCTCGCCCCCGTGCCCGCCGTGGCGTGGAACCTGGCCATGGACGGCAGCTCGCTCGCAAAGAACCCCGGCGGCTACCGCCTGATCGAGCAGACCTATGACTTCGCGTGTGGCGAGCTCACGACGACGTTCGCGTTCACCAACGCCCGGGGCCAGACACTCCG
>JAKJAE010000216.1 GCA_022707665.1 Chloroflexota bacterium | reverse complement strand
CGGTGCCCGAGGAGGTCGAGCAGGCGCGTCGTGTGGTGCGGGACGGGGACGCCGTGGTCGAGGCGGCGCGGCAGGAAGCAGAGCGCATCATCACGAAGGCTCGGGAGGAGGGCGAGCGTATGGCCGCCAGCCACCAGTTCGTCGTTGACGCTCAGCGACAGGCCAAGACGATCATCCAGGAAGCGCGTCAGAAGGCCGATCGCCTACAGGCCGATGCTGACGAGTACGTGTTCAACGCCCTCAGCCAGCTCCAGGCGGAGCTGACGAGGCAGATCCGTGTGGTTGAGAATGGCCTTCACCGTTTGGAAGCTGAGCGGGAAGCGGCGATCGCCGAGAAGCAGCGCGTTGAGCGGTGATCTGGCCAAGGCGCTTGCGCTGCTTGAGGCGTGCGTTTGACATGCCCCTGGTTTTCGGTATAATGCTGTGGCGTCACCTCCCTGGGCACTTCGCCCTAGGGCAGTGGTGTGGCGATTCAAAGTGACAAGGGAGAAGAAGAGAGATGCCTGCGGTACCTAAGAGACGAACTCCGCGAAGCCGGGGTAACCGGCGAACGGCGAGCAACTATCGAAGTCCCTCACTTCCCACGCTCGTCGCGTGTGAGAAGTGTGGTGAGCTGGTCCAGCCCTACCACGTGTGCCCGAACTGCGGTCAGTACCGGGGCCGGCAGGTCCTCGAGGCCAAAGAGGAATAGCCTCATCTGCGGCGCCGGGTTGCGCCGCACACTCGAGGTGAGCGCCGACGGCTAAACATGCCAAGGCTCTGGAGTGTAGCCGCACGCGAGGGTACTTACGGGATCATTGATTGCGTCAGGCGGGCCTCTGCGGAGGCCCGTATCTGTTTGTGGCGCATTACGTGGGCATAGGTCGAAGAGGAGACTGCGTCGATGGAGCCTGAGACAATTCCGGGATCTGTGACGGTTGAGCCTGTGGTGCTGGAGACGATTGCTCGACTCACGGCGTTGGGCGTCCCGGGCGTTGCCGGGATCGCCGAGCGAGAGGTCGATCGCTTGCTGGGGACTACCGGACACTCGGTGGCTGTTCAGGTGCGGGAGGGACAGGTGCTCGTAGACCTGCACATCTTGGCTGGCCCTGATCAGAGCTTGCTGCAGTTGGGCCGAAGGGTTCAGCATGAGGTGACCCGTGCGGTTCGCCAGATGATTGGTATGCCGGTCGAGGCAGTCAACGTCCATATTGAGGACGTAGTCTATCCTCCTGCTGAAACCTGGCAGGGCGACGAAGCCGCCTAGGCAACTTCTGAGCAGGTGTCTGTCGTACTCTGCCAGGTGGAGGGAGTCGAACAATGAAGGGTGAACGCCGCCTTGCGCGCGAGTTGGCGCTGCAAGCACTGTACGAGATCGACTTGGTTCAGCATCCACCGTCCCAGGTGATGTTCGAGCAATTTGGAGCGCTTGAGGAACCCAATCCCCGTGCTGAGGAATATGCCAGGGCTCTGGTGGTGGGGATTATAGCCGTCGTACCTCAGCTTGATGCGTACATTCAGTCGCACGCCCCGGAATGGCCTCTGGACCAAGTGGCCGTGATCGATCGGAACCTCTTGCGGATGGCGCTCTACGAGTTCACGGTAGGCAAGGTTCCTGTCAAGGTCGCCATCAACGAAGCCGTCGAGCTGGCGAAGGAGTACGGGGCCGATAGCTCGCCGCGATTCGTCAATGGTGTCTTGGGTGCCCTGGTACCTCTTCAGGCAGAGGTCGAGCGAGCCCTGACACAGCGTCAGGGAGCCTGACGGCGTCAGGGAGCCTGACGGCGCGAATGGCCTGGCACTTCTGTATGAAGGGCTAAGCCAGACCCCAACTCATAGCCAATTCTCCGCCTTTTTGGCATCGAACCTCACTTGAGCCGGAGCATCCAGCATGGTATGCTCACACTCGGGCGTTCGCTCACGAGCTGCCTCTTGCACGACCTACTATCTTACCAAGGAGTTTTGGCCAATGAAACCGATCCAGGTCATCATGATGGGAGCCGCGGGGCGAGATTTCCACAACTTCAACACGTACTTCCGTGGCAATGACCGCTACGAGGTCGTTGCGTTCACGGCGACGCAGATCCCCAACATCGAGGGACGCAGGTATCCTCCTGAGCTTGCGGGCGAGCTCTATCCGGCGGGCATCCCTATTTATCCCGAAAGCGAGCTATCGCGACTGATCGTAGAGGAAGCGGTGGAGCAAGTGGTGTTCGCTTACTCGGATGTGCCGCACACCTACGTGATGCACCGGGCCTCTCTCGTCCTGTCACTCGGCGCCGATTTCCGGCTGATGGGGGGGCGCGCAACCATGCTGCGGAGCAGCAAACCCGTCGTAGCCGTGTGTGCCGTCCGCACCGGGTGCGGCAAGTCTCAGACGACGCGTCACGTGTGCGATGAGTTACAGGCTATGGGCAAGAAGGTTGTGGCTGTTCGGCACCCGATGCCCTATGGCGATCTTGTGAAGCAGGCAGTTCAGCGGTTCGCGTCCTATGAGGATCTGGACCGGCATGACTGCACGATTGAGGAACGCGAAGAGTATGAGCCCCATATCGATCGTGGTCTGGTCGTGTATGCTGGGGTGGATTACGAGGCGATCCTGCGTCAGGCCGAGCAGGAGGCTGACGTCGTCGTCTGGGACGGAGGCAACAACGATCTGCCGTTCTACAAGCCTGATCTCTGGATCACGGTGGCAGATCCGCATCGCGCTGGACACGAGTTGGCCTATTACCCGGGAGAATCCAACTTCCGCGCTGCTGATGTGATCGTCGTGAACAAGATGGATACGGCTGACTACGCCAACGTGAGGACGATCTACAGGAATGCTGCGGAGGTCAATCCCGACGCCGTCGTCGTCGAGGCGGCTTCGCCGCTCTTTGTCGACCATCCCGAGCGCATCCGCGGCAAGCGCGTGTTGGTGATTGAGGATGGTCCGACGCTGACCCATGGTGAGATGGCCTTTGGGGCAGCCTATGTCGCGGCGCAGCGTTTCGGTGCGTCGGAAATCATCGACCCGCGACCTTACGCCGTGGCATCGATCGCAGCGACCTATGCCAAGTATCCGACGACGGGTGCTGTGCTTCCAGCCATGGGGTACGGCGAGAAGCAGATCCGCGACCTGGAGGAGACGATCAACCGAACTCCGTGCGACCTGGTCATTGTCGGCACGCCGATCGACCTGACGCGCCTGCTCAAGATTGAGCATCCTATGGAACGGGTCCGCTATGAGCTGCAGGTTATCGGGCAGCCCACCCTCGAGGGTCTGCTGCGGGGACGCATCGGCAGCTAACCTTGCTACACTGGCCTTCACGCCAGCCAGATATCACAAGCGGCGGCTGACCTCGTGTCAGCCGTCGCTTGCTGGGGTGGACTTGCTATTGCCGAACGGCGTCGGAGTACGGTTGTGCTGCCTGATCTCAACCCCTACACATCATCTCTCTGTCGTTGCGATCTGCGGTGCAGCGTAGTTCACCTGTGGCGCGACGATCTGCTAGACCTGGATCGATGGGTCGAAGGCATCGCGCATGGCGTCGCCGAGAACGAACCACGCCAGCATCGTCAGCGACAGTACCAGGGCCGGGAAGACTGTCAGGTGCCACGAGGTCTGGATGTAGGCCTGGTACAGTCCCATCATCTGCCCCCACGACGTCATGGGTGGCGTGATCCCGAGCCCCAGGAAGCTGAGGCCAGCTTCAGCCATCATCGAGCCGGGGATGCCGATGGTGATCGATACGACGACCGGTGAGAGCGTGTTGCGCACCAGGTGGGAGACGATGATGTGCCGGGTGTCTGCACCCATACCACGGGCGGCACGAACATAGTCGGTTGTCTTGAGTGACAGCACCTGACCGCGCACCAGGCGCGCGATCCCGATCCAGCCCGTCACCGAGAGCGCGATGACGATGCTGACAAATCCACGCGGTAGCACAAGGACCATGAGCAGATAGAGGAGCATACTCGGCACTGACGAGAGGATATCTATCAGGCGCATGAAAGCGTAATCGACCCAGCGCCCCATCAGGCCGGCAATGGCCCCAATGGGTAGACCAATCACGACCTGCGTGATCTGGGCCAGGATGCCAACCGCGATGGAGATCCGGCCGCCGTACATCAGGCGACTCATAACATCCCTGCCGAGATCGTCGGTACCCATCCAGTGCTTGGCCGTAGGCGGCGACCACAATGCCTCGTAGTCGGTCTCGCCTGGCTCATAGGGGGCAATCCAGGGTGCGAAGATCACGATGACGATCTCCAGGAGTACAACTCCAAGCGCCACCATGGCCTTCGGGTTTCGCCGGAGCCGGTACCAGAAGGCCTGACCAACGCTGCGGTACACGGCGGGGGTGGAGAGTGCTGCGGTGTCTGCGCTGTTCATACTAGCGCTCCTTTACATACGCCACGCGCGGATCGAGCAGGGCATAGATGATGTCAGTGACAAAGTAGGTGATGCTGATGAGCGTGGTCCAGAGCAGGGTTGAGGCCAGGATGAGCGGGTAGTCCCTGCGTCCCAAGGCTGCGTTCGTATACCAGCCCAGTCCCGGAATGCGGAAGATCCCCTCGATGAAGAGCGAGCCCGTGATCAGGCTTGCCGTCATCGGTCCGGCCACGGTTACCACGGGGGTGAGCGCATTCTTAAAGATGTGAATCAGCGTGACGCGGCGCCTGTTGAGTCCCTTGGCGCGGGCGGTGCGGACATAGTTGGCGCGCATCACGTCAGAGATGGCTGAACGCGTGTATCGTTGCAGTGTGAGCACTGGCCCGAGCGAGTTGGCGAGAACTGGCATAACCCAGTACTTGGGTTCTGACCATCCCTCCCAACCTGAGGTTGGCAACCAGTCCAGCTTGACAGCGAGAACGTACTGCATCAGCTTGGCGAACACGAAGGAAGGAACGCTCATACAGAACAGCGATACGCCCGTGCCGAGAAAGTCGGGCCACTTACCGGGATTCATTGCTGAGAAGATGCCCAGGCCCAGGCCGACGACGGCTGAGAATGCGAGGGTGAGGACACCGATCTGGATTGAATGTGGCCAGTGTTCCCGGATGAGCTCGTTGATCGAGCGACCCGAGGCATAGTATGAGTAACCGAAGTCGCCTCGTAGCGCGGCTTTCAGGAAGAGCCAGTACTGCACCCAGAGCGGCTTATCAAGACCATAGAGCTTCTCCATGTTCTCGACGAGCTCAACCGGTATCATCTGTGCGGTGGCCGCGGTCATCGCGTCAAACGGGCCGCCCGGAACCCAGTGCATCAGGAAGAACGTCAGCAGCGACACCGCCAGCAGTACCCCGATCAGACCGCCCGTACGGATCAAGATGAAGCGAAACATATGGACTCCTTCACAGTTGACGGCGGCCGTCAGAGCGCGTCCGAGGGAGAGGCATCAGAATGCAGGGCATCAGAATGCAGGGCATCAGAATGCAGGGCATCAGAATGCAGGGCATCAGAATGCAGGG
>JAKJAE010000215.1 GCA_022707665.1 Chloroflexota bacterium | reverse complement strand
TGCGTGATCTGTTGGTACTGTCGCTGGAGCCACACACCGCTGTCCCTGGATCTCCAGCCGCGGGCATCAAGCCTGAGCGTCCCGCACGGCTACTCCAGGCTTACGCGCGGTTCCACGATGTGGCCTCGTGTTGGCAAAGAGACGTGCAATCCATCCGCAAGCGTGTCGAGTACATGATGGGCGTCGCTTTTACGGAGGGGCAAGACCTCAGGGGGTATATCGTCTACCTGTCGCAGATGGACGGCTTCGCCGTGATGGACCTCGCTGTTGATCCCACCCACCCCCAGCGGCTCGAGGTGGCCCAGGCGCTGCTGCTGGCATTGCCCGACATGCAGTTGGCACAGGGCGGCCACATCACGAATGTCCCCGCAGAGGATCCTTTGTTGCCTGCCTATATGGAGGTGGGCTACCGCGTCTGGTACCGCCAGCACGAGATGGCCTGGTCTCCATCCCATTCCCTTCATTGAGGTAACCGCATCCAGAAGGAGGCCATGGTGGCGCCTACGAGATCGTCGCAAGCTGACACACTCTCGACCGAGGACAACGCCCCCACCGCCCTCGTTCAGGCCGCACCTCTCGCCCATTGCGAGAGTTGCGGCCGTTTCATTGGCCCCTATAGCCGGTGTCCCTACTGTGGCGCGCGCACCACGGGGCGGCTGGCCCTGCGCACCGTCAAATGGGTTGCCGTCTCCCTCGCGACACTGGGGATGGTGGTCCTCTGGTGGCTGGCACGCTCCGTCGAGATCCCCACGATCACGGTCGAGGAGGCCACCCGCCTGATGAACTTCGGCTACGTGCGCCTGAACGGGCGCGTCGTACGCAGTCCGACCTACGACGCCGAGAGCGGGTATCTGGGGTTCTGGGTGGCGGATGAGACAGGCGAGGTCTACATCAGTGCCTATCGCGAGGTGACAGAGGACCTGCTGACCCAAAACGTGGTCCCGGCAGTGGGTGACAAGGTCACCGTCGCCGGCACCCTCAGGATCCGCGACGATCACATCGCGCTGACCCTCAATGTGCCCGACCACCTGACGCTGGAGCGGCCTGAGGCCGTGCCCCTCCAGGCTGGTGACGTCACGATCCTCGATGAGGGCAGTCGTGTGCGTCTGGTGGGTGAGGTGCGCCGGGTCTATGAGCCCTACGAGGGGCTGACGCTGATCACGCTTGCCGATGAAAGCGGCGAAGTTGTCGTGGCAGTGGACGAAGAAGTCACCACGCTGACGGGCAGCGTGCCCGAGACCGGTGTCGGACAGGCCCTCGCGATCGAAGGAACCGTCAATCTCTACCATGACACGCCTCAGGTGGTTCCAGCGAGCGGCGATGACATCACGATCGTGGCGACGCCCATCGCGACCGCGACCCTTCCCGCTCTGACCCTGGACAGGCTGAGCGCTGACCTGATCGGCACAAAGGTGGGCGTGCACGGCCGTGTCGTCTGGCTGGAGGGGATCAAAGGAGGCGTCAAGGCAACCCTCGACGATGGGACGGCTCAGGTCACGCTGCTGCTGTGGGACGATGTGCATCGGGCGCTTCCGGCTCCTGAAGAGCTGGACGTCGGGGCCGAGGTCGAGGTCACCGGCAAGATCTCGATCTATGAAGGAGAGCTCGAGATCGTGCCCTCGAAAGCCACTGACGTTACTATCAGCGTGCCGGCTGAAGCCGCGCCGTGGGTGGAGATATCCACACTGACCCCTGGCGACGCCGGACGCCTGATCCGGATCCGCGGCGTTCTTGGCGAACCCAAAGGCTTCTCGGCGGGTGTCAAAGCCCCGCTGGATGACGGTACGGGTGCTTTGGACCTGCTCTTCTGGTCCAGTCTCTACGAAGACCTGACGCCCACACCCCACGCAGGGCAACAGGTCGAGGCCACGGGCATCCTGAACGTGTTTCGCGACGAACTGGAGCTGGTACCACGATCGCGATACGATTGGCGCGTGAGGTCCCCGGATGATTGAGTCGATCATGTGGGCCCTTGCCGGTGCCGTCGCGGCATCCATGCTGGCCTGGATTCCCGCGCTGCACATCTACAACGTTGCCGCACTGCTCTTGCTCATCGCCGAGTCCGGGGCGGTCAGCATCGAGGCGGAGTCCCTAGCGTTTCTGTTTCTTGGCTTGGTCTCAGGGTACGCGATGGGCAATACGATCCCCGGCATCTTCTTCGCCGCGCCCGATGAGAGCATGATCTTCGTCGTGCTTCCCGGTCAGAAGTACCTGCTCCAGGGACGGGGCTTTGAGGCAGTGGCGCTGACCGGCCTGGGCGGCGTGGTCGGGCTGAGTGTGTTGGTCGCTCTTGCGCCTGTGGCCTCGCGCACACTCCCTGCCCTGCGTGAAATCCTGCAACCTCACCTTGGCTGGATCCTCTGGACAATCATCGCCTACCTCCTGCTCTCCGAATGGCCCAAAGGCACGGGAAGAGCCCCTACCGGGTGGCAGCGCTGGTGGGACGGATGGCGATCCCTCCTTGCCGGGCTCGCCACGTTTACACTCTCGGGACTTCTGGGCATGATCCTGATGCACCGATCGCCGGTGCGAGTTGACGTCGCCTTTCAGAACCTGATGCCGGCCTTCGTGGGGCTGTTTGCGGTTCCCTGGATCGTCACCAACCTGCTGGGGCGCGTGTCGGTACCCCGCCAGACCATCGCGCGCAGCCTGGACATCGCCTGGGGCGACGTGGTGCAGGGCGCAACGTCCGGTGTGCTGGGAGGGCTCTTCGCCGCATTCCTGCCGGTGGTCACAGGAGGCATCGGCGGCTTCGTTGCCGGCCATGCAACCGCCCAGCGTGACGACCGCGCGTTCCTGGTCGCCCAGGGGGCCGCCAAGATCGTCTACTACGTGGGCGGGCTCCTCCTCTTCTTCGTGCCGGGGCTCCACCTGACGCGCGGCGGGATGGCCTGGATGGTCAGCACACGGTACACCCCCTACACGCCGGCGCAGTACTATGCAGCGACGGCCGGCGCTCTGGCTGCCGGCGTGCTGGCCTTCCTGATGTCGCTGTGGACCGCGCGTCTGGCGGCTGCCGTGGTGTCGCGCATACCCTACCGCATCCTGAGTTGTGCCACACTGGCGATCCTGATGCTGGTTGTCGGTGGCGTGACAGGGCCCGTCGGATTGGCCATCTGCGCCGTCGCCACCGGCATCGGCCTGATTCCCGTGTTCTGGGGAGCGCGCAGAATGAACGCGATGGGGGTGCTATTGCTGCCTATCGCGCTCAACATGTCCGGCACGGGTCACGCAGTCGCTGGATTCCTCGGACTCCTGAACTAGCGTCAAGCGACAGGCTTGTATTCCGGCGCGTTCGTGTTACAAAGGGCCGGTGCGCCAAGCGCTGGCAGCGCGCGTAGAAGTCCAGACCACAGCCCGGCGAAAAACGAATGCCCGATCCCAAACGAGATTACCTGACCCTGTTGCTGAATCAGTACTGGTTCGCGCCTCCGGTGGCGCTGTGGCGAGCGGTCGAGTTGCGCACGTTGGCCACCGAGACATTCGCCCGTCCGCTCCTCGACCTGGGATGTGGCGATGGCCTGATCGCCCAGGTGCTGTTCGAGAATGAGGCTCCGGTGGAATCGGGGTTCGATCCCTGGCTGACGCAGGTCCACAAGGCTCCGACAACCGGGGTCTATCTCCGCGTGCAGCAGGCACTGGGCCACGCGATGCCCTACCCCGGCGGCACCTTCGGCAGCGTGCTCAGCAACTCCGTGCTGGAGCACATCCCGGATCTCGACCCGGTCCTGCGTGAAGCGGCACGCGTCCTCCGACCGGGAGGACGCGTGTTCTTCACCGTGCCCAGCGATGCCTTTCGGCGCTTGCTATCGGGGTATCTGGACCGCGCCAAGGCTGGCGACCCAGCGGGCGCCGAAGCTTATGCAGCGGGAGTCGATGCCTGGCTCGAGCACCACCGGTATCTTTCGCCCGACATGTGGGATGCGGCGCTCCGCCGCGCGGGATTGCGCCTCATCCGTACGACCTACTACGTCCCCCCTGCAGTGATGCGCCTGTGGGACCGGTCCAATAGCCGCTACGGCGTTCGACGCGGGGAGGGCAACCCGCTCTACCGCTGGCTCGTCTCCCCACGTCTCAGAAGCCTCGGATACCAACGATGGGTACGCCAGTGGGTCGTGGGATCCCTCGCCAAGCGCTGGCGCGAAGCCTACGAGATGGACTGCGCACCCGGAGAGGCTGGCGGCGGGCTGTTGGTCGTGGGCCAAAAGGAAAGCTAGGTCAGCATGCCCGCCCGATCCCATGCACGCACACCTCTGGCGCTGGAACGCTGGAACCGGTGGGTTGCGGCTCACCCGACCGGCAACCTTCTCCAGACGTCGCAGTGGGGAAGTCTCAAGCAAGGCTTCGGCTGGGAATGGGACCTCGTCACGCTGGAAGACGCCGGCACGCCCGTCGCCGGGGCCATCGTGCTGTACCGCGCACTGCCGCTCCGCATCGGGACCATCGCCTACGTCCCGCGCGGCCCGGTCGTCGACTGGGACAATACAGCCCAGGTCCAGGCGCTCCTCGCCCGGCTCTACAAAGCCGCCCGCAAGCGCAGGGCATGGGCTTGCTGGCTGGAACCCGAGGTTATCGACAACAGCCCTGCCGCGACACAGTTGCCCGGGCTCGGCTATGCGCCCTCGCCTCGGACCATCCAGCCGCGCAGCACCATCGTGGTCGATCTGTCGCCATCGGAAGACGCCATCCTGGCCGCGATGAAGTCCAAGACCCGCTACAACATCCGGCTCGCGGAACGCAAAGGCGTTACCGTGCGCGAAGGCGGCCTCTCCGACATCGACGCTTTCCATGCCCTGATGCAGGAGACGGGGGAACGCGACGCGTTCGGCATCCATACCCTCGAGTATTACCGGCGCGCGCTGACGCTCTATGCCCCCGAAGGGCAGGTGGCGCTCCTCCTGGCGGAGTTGGACGGCGAGCCCCTTGCCGGGCTCATGGTCTTCGCCGTTGGGACCAAGTCGTGGTACATCTGCGGGGCCTCGTCCGACCGTCACCGCAACCTCATGCCGGCCTACGCGGTTCAGTGGGCCGCGATGCGCTGGGCGAAGGCACGTGGGTGTACCACGTACGACCTGTGGGGCATCCCCGACGAGCCCGAAGAGACGCTCGAGGCCCAGTTCTCGGATCGATCCGATGGGCTCTGGGGAGTCTACCGTTTCAAGCGGGGCTTCGGTGGGCAGATCGTGCGCTACGCCGGTCTGTGGGAGCGCTCGCTCAACCCCCTGTACCCGCTGGCAGCACGCTTCTACCAGGGGGATCGCTAATAGCGCCACAGCACGACATCACATCGAGTGAGGAACGTTATGCCATTCACATTTGAGAAACTCGACATCCCTGACGTGGTACTCATCCGGCCACGTGTGCATGGCGATGATCGAGGCTTCTTCCTGGAAACGTACAAACACTCCGAGTTCAAGGCCCAGGGGATTCCGGAACGCTTCGTGCAGAT
>JAKJAE010000214.1 GCA_022707665.1 Chloroflexota bacterium | reverse complement strand
ACCCACGGCCACGTGGTCCATTGCGGAATGCCGATCATGCCTCGAGCCCCCTTCATTTCGGGAAAAGGCAGGAGTGTATCGGTGTTATCGAGCAGGACCTTCACAATGACGGTGAATCCCAACGTCGCGATACCAAAGTAGTCCGAGCCCAGCTCGAGCACCGGAATGCCAAAGAGGAAACTCGCGATGCCAGCGAGAGCTGCGCCGCCCAGCAGTGCAATGAAGAAGACGACCTTGTCGGAAATGCCTGCCGGGAACGCGTTGAGCAGACCTGTAACGACAGGGCCAAGGAACGGCACCAGGAACCGCACCGTGATAGCGAACGCCGCGATGGTCGCGATGACGAAGAAAGTGAAACGCGTCATCACGTTTACCCGGTAGAACGCTCCGAGCAGCTTCGAGACCCCCACGTAGAAGAGCAGCGCTAGCAAGGACCCAAACAGAACAACGACGATGCCCGATGGATCGGAGTGTGTCCAGCGCCACGTCACGTCCGCCGCGGCATAGGACCCAATGGCATAGAAACCATACTGACCCAGTGAGAACTGCCCACAGAATCCGTAGATCAGGTTGAGACCAAGCGCGACCATCGTGATGGCGGCACCCCAGTAGATGATCCCGCGCCAGAAGTTGTTCAGGACCTCAAAGCTCAGCAGCACCTGCACAATGACAAAGAAGAGCAACCCGCCCGCGACAAACAGTGCACTGGGCCTCTGGAGCAGCGTCTGGCGGGCACCTGCCCCTGACGCTCGTGGTTGTTTGACCATAGACATCTCCTCCTACACCTTCTCCGCCGGCGGCTCACCGAAGATGCCCTGCGGCCACACGAGCAGGACAACGATCAGCAGCGAAAACGCAATGGCGTCCCGCATGGGCGTCGAGATGAAGCCTGCAGCAAGCACCTCCGTCTGACCCATAATGAGAGACCCAACGAATGCGCCAGGGATGCTCCCGATGCCTCCCACCACTGCAGCCACGAACGCCTTCAGACCGGGGATAATGCCCATCAGGTGGTGCACCTGTTTGTATGCGGTGGCGTACAGTACACCTGCCGCGCCGGCTAGCCCTCCCCCCAGAGCGAACGTCGCCGCAATCACGCCATCGACATTGATCCCCATCAGGCGTGCCGCGGGCTTGTCATAGGCCGCCGCTCGCATCGCCTTGCCGAGCCTGGTATTGTTGACCACGAATTGCAGCACCACCTGCAACAGGATCGAGGCGCTCATGATGACGAGTGTCACATTGGAGGTCGAGAGATCCCAGACCTTTCCGCCAGTCTCGATGCCCCGCCAGCGTCAAGACAACCGACAGGAAGCCACCGAACTGAAGCCCAAATGAGAGCAACGGATGGCGCAACAGCAGCTTGGCCTGTGGATCGCCGCGCCGCCCCCGAATCGCGAGAACAGCGTACACAACCAGGGCCAACCCGAAGATCGACCACATCGCAATCATCAGCACAGGGGAGATTGTGCCAGCCGAATACACCGAGACCTCAAAAGGCCGCGGGTAGGTGATGTAGTTATTGGTATAGGCGAAAGGCAGCGCCCCGAAGTACTCGAGAAAGAAGGAGACGCCCACGGCCGTGATAAGCGCCGCAATGCGGGGTTTGTTGCGCAAGGGACGGTAGGCGAAACGCTCTACCACCACCGCCAACGCCGCTGAGACCGCCATCGAGGCCAGAATCACCGTGAACGTCCCCACCACCGTCGCTATGCCGTCCGGAGCTCCCGGGAAGACCCACGTGAGCCAGCGGTGCAGACCCAGTGTACCGATGGTATAGAAACTCGTGAATGAGCCCACCATGAACACATCGCCGTGGGCGAAGTTGATCAACTTGACGATGCCATAGATCATCGTGTAGCCCAGAGCAATGAGTGCATAAATGAAGCCCAGCTGCAGTCCATTCAGAACCTGCTGAACGAAAACACTGGGATTGTCCAAGAAGGCACGGCTCAGTACATAAAGGACCAACAGGCCCAGTAACGCAAAGATACCTTGGCTGATGCGATTGAGGACCATCCCATCCCGGCGCCGCAGGGAGACGCCGTTGGTCTGAGGCCCAGTTGTGCCAAGCCCTGGCACACTCGTGGTCTGCTCCATATGCCACCTTCCTTAACAAGCGAGAAGCCTGGGGCCAGCACCATCTGCAGCGCCGGCTCCCGGCTTCTCCAGATCTCTCAGATGACTACGTCAACAACCCCACGTCACGGAGCGACGGTTTCGGTATAGATAATCTGCCCGCCCTCGACCTTGAGCATCACGGCGGCCTTCACGGGGTTGTGAAGTGCATCGTACGTGATTTCGCCAGAGACAACCGGGAAAGTCCCCGAAGCCATCGCTGCAGCCACCTCCGCAGGATCGACACTGTCGGCCTGGTCCATCGACTGCAACAGGATCGTCGCCGCGTCATAGGCCAACGCTGCCAGAGCGTCAGGCCGGGCACCGTACTTGGCCTCGTACTTGCTCACAAAGTCCTGCACGATCGGGCGCGTGTCATCCGGCGAGAAGTGGTTCGTGAAGTAGCCACCTTCAACCACGCTTGTGTCCAGATCGGCGGAATCCCAACCATCACCGCCCATCAGCACGGACGTAATCCCCTTCTCCTGGGCCTGACCGGCAATCAGGTTGATGGTGTTGTAGTAGTCTGGGAGATAGAGCACGTCAGGGTTCGCGTCCTTGACCTTCGTCAGAATCGCAGAGAAGTCCTGGTCATCACCAGTGTAGGTCTCCTGCACCAGAACCTCGCCACCAGCGGCCTCGAACTCCTTGATAAACACCTCTGCCAGCCCACGAACGTAGTCGTTGCCCTGATCAAGGAACACGGCAGCCGTCTTGGCCCCCAGAGTGTCGATCGCGAACTTCGCGCCCACCAGTCCCTGGAAGGGATCAATAAAACAGGCGCGGAAGACGGTCTCCTTCGTGGTACCGTCCTCGTTCACCGTTACCGTGGGGTTCGTCGAGGTCGGGGTGATCTGCAACACGCCCTTGGCGGCGGCGATCTGCGAGATGGGAATCGAGGCGCTCGAGCAGACTTCGCCAATGATGAACTTCACACCATCCTGATCGATAACCTTGTTCGCGGCGCTGACCGCTGCCTCAGCACTGCACTGGCTGTCCTCGACGACGACCTCAATGGTCTTTCCGTCAACGCCGCCTTTGGCGTTCCACTCCTCTATGGCCAGCATAGCCCCATCGCGGGTGGACTGGCCGAAGGTGGCCACATCGCCACTCAAAGGCGCCAAGATGGCGATCTTGACAGTCTTGCTGCCGGCACCACCGCACGCAGAGAGCGCCAACATAGCCAACACAACTAGGATCACAACGGCAGTTCTGATACGCATCTTACTCTCCTCCTCCTGGACTTTGGACCGAAATCTATGGGGACCTTCATTAAGCTGATCGCTCGGCTGCACTGATCGCGTGTCACACCCCCTTTCCGGCCCTGGAGTCACGCGGGCCCTCAGCAGGACATGGTACAACGCTTTTCATTGTACTGGGGTTTTCGTCAAGTGTCAAATTGACCTTAACCGTATGTCGAATATAATGTCAGAGTTGACAACTATCACGCCCAGTCCGGGTCGGCCAAGGAGAGATTCATGCGCAACGTGAGACTACCGATGGCAGTGCTCGTGGCACTTCAGGTGATCGCCGTCATTCTCTACCCATTGAGCTACTTCAGGATGGCACCGCAGGCCGCTGTGCTGCCACCAGCTTTCTTGCTTCTGCTGACCCTGGCCATCGTTGGCTTCAACACCGGCACGCTCTCACTCTCCGGGACGCGCAGCTTGATGATCTTCGTTCAGGGGCTCAATGCCGTGGTGCGCCTGATGACCCTCTTGCCTAACCTCAAGACACCCGCTAACGAGTGGGCCTGGGGACTGCTAGCAGCGCAGATTGTGGCCTTGGCGCTCTCGTGGTACACGATGGTCGCTCTGGAGCACCGTCCCCTTGACGAACTGCGCTTCAGAAAGACAACGGAGGCCTAGGTCCAACGCAGGTTGACAAAACATCCAACTAGGCTAGAATAATCGCCTGTTGCCAGTGCCAAGTGGCCGCCTCGTCGCGGCCTCTTTGGTTGTCCGGCTCTAGCTGTTAGCTCCCCACCGGTGCGCGGGTCATGCTGACCTCCGAGCACGGGGGATCTGCAGGCGCTCGTGGGCGAGCGTCGATAAGGAAAAGGTACACGGAGGAGAACCATGAAATCAATCGAGCTCCGCGCTCAGCCGCGAACGCTTATCGGGAAGCAGGTTAAGCTCCTGCGACACCAGAGCGTCGTCCCTGGTGTTGTCTATGGCCATCACATTGACCCAGTTGCCGTCCAGTTTGATTCCAAAGAGCTCTCACAGGCACTGAGGCGCGCCGGAACCAGTGCTACCGTCCAGCTCCTGGTAGAGGGAACTGAAAGCCCCTACCTGGCGATCTTTCGCGATGTGCAGCACCATTCCATCCGTCAGGACATCACGCACGTCGACCTCCAGGCGCTCAGCCTGACGGAAACCGTTCGTGTGCCGGTCAACGTCGTACTCGTCGGCACAGCGCCCGCCGTTCAGGAACAGGGCGGGGTCCTGATGCACACGCTGCTGGAACTCGAGATCGAGGCGCTACCGCTGGATCTGGTCCCTGTCATCGAGGTCGATATCTCAAACCTGAACAAGATCGGCGACCAGATCACCGTGGCCGACCTTGATATTCCCGACACTATCACGGTGCACAACCCCCCTGACGCAACCGTCGTCCTGGTCACCTACCAGGCCGAAGAGGAGGAGGAGGCTGTCGAGGCTGTAGTTGCAGCCGAGGCTGGTGTTCCTGCCGAGGCGGAGGCCGAGGCGGAGGAGTAAGTCAGCTACGTTCGCGGGTTGTTTGATACGACGTGCAGTCGAGCTGTCGCCTTATGATCTCGACCATGGCCGCATCACATACCGCTACAAGCGTGATTTGAGCGATCTCAGGCAGCGAGCATAGAAGCAGTTCACGGCGTGCTGAGATGAAAAAAGACGGGCCGGAGCAGATCTGCTCCGGCCCGTCTGATAACCGCTTCTGGACTGAGCCAGTCGCGCTGCCCTCGCCTACTCTTCCTCGATCTTGGCCTGCGAGATGATCTGTTCAGCCAGGTGTGACGGCACGACGTCGTAGCGCACGAACTCCATTGTGTACAGGCCCCGCGCCTGCGTAATCGCGCGCAGGTTGGTCGCGTATTGCTGCATCTCGGCCAGAGGAGCCTCCGCGCTGATCACGGCCTTGGAGCCCTCCTGCCCCATCCCCTGGACGCGGCCACGCCGCGTGTTGAGATCGGACATCACGGCACCGGCATATTCCTCTGGAACCGTGATCACGTACAGGTAGATCGGCTCCAGGAGCACCGGCTTGGCTGCACGGAAGGCCTCCTTGAAGCCCTCGCGACCCGCAATCTGGAAGGCGATATCCTTTGAGTCAACGGGGTGTTCTTTACCGTCC
>JAKJAE010000213.1 GCA_022707665.1 Chloroflexota bacterium | reverse complement strand
TGAGATCAGGGATGGTGTTGTAGCCGTCCCGGATGGCCCAGGGCTGGGCATCGACTACGATCCCGCCATCTGGGCTCGAGCCGAGCGAATCGCCTGAAGAGCCTCGCAGGCCTTACCCAAGAAGAGGGACACGACCCATGAAACGCATGCGAATCACAGACCTGGCCCCAAGCGCCTCACGACTGATGCCTGCCCAGCTCGGCAATGCTGCGATCAGCCATGGCGGCGTTTACGTTTTCAAGCCTGGCGAGACGGCACATCCAGAGCCCGTCCATGTGCACGCCACCGCCGAGGTCTTCATCTTCGTCCAGGGCAAAGGAATCCTTCCAATTGATGGCGTCGACTATCCGGTCCAGACAGGCGACGTGGTGATCGTCGAGGCCGGCGAGGATCACCATACCCGCAGCTCGATCGAGGATCCGCTCGTGGCGGCGTGGTATGTGATGGCAGACGACCAGTCCTAGGGATCAAGCGACAACGGAAAAGGACGATGGGAAAGATACTTGTACTCTATGACAGCCGGGGTGGCAACACGGCTGCGATGGCGCAGCATGTAGCGGAGGGAGCCGGGCAAATCTCCGGCATGGAGATTCGGCTGCGTCACGTCGACGAGGCCACGATCGAGGATGCGCTATGGGCGGACGGCATCGGGTGTGGCGCACCGACCCAGACCGGCATTGCCTCCTGGAAGATGAAGAAGTACTGGGACGACATCGCCAACCCAACGTGGGGGCAGATGGATGGCAAGATCGGATGCGCGTTCTCCACCTCAGGCGGCTGGGGCGGCGGCGCCGAGCTGACGTGTATGTCCATCCTGACCATGATGATGAACGTAGGGATGCTCACCTTCGGCGTCACCGACTACACAGGACAGCAGTTCACCCTGCACTATGGTGCCGTATCGGCAGGCAAGCCGCGTACCGACGCCGAGATCGAGGCTGCACGGCGACTGGGCAAGCGCCTGGCACAATGGGTGGCCACGTTCATCGATGGACGCACCGACCAGCGCCCCGGCCCGATGAAGGATCGGAGCTAGACCATTTCTACGAAGTAGCGATGGGAGACACGGTCTTCCTGCGATCGCTCCCCATCAACCCAAAGGAGTGTAACGACATGACCGATGCAGTACGAGCATGGGAAGAGACCGTTACCTTCCCGACTTATAGCCCACCGGCGCCAGACCTGAACCCGATGTTCCTGGAGAAGCGTGTGAACCAGGGCACGAGTGGACGCGTGTATCCCTACCCGTTCCTGGACAAGCTCTCGAGTGAGAGCGCGCCCAAGGACTATACTGCCGTCTATCTGGAGAACGAGTACATCCGTCTCATGGTATTGCCAGAGATCGGGGGACGCATTCACGAGGCACTGGACAAGACCAGTGGATATCACTTCATCTACCGCCAGCACGTGATCAAGCCAGCCCTGATCGGGTTATTCGGCGCCTGGGCTTCCGGCGGGATGGAGTACAACTGGCCCCAGCACCACCGTCCCTCGACCTTCATGCCGACACAGCACCTGATCGAAGAACATGCCGACGGCAGCGTCACTATCTGGTGCAGCGAAAACGACCCACTCCAGCGCATGAAGGGCATGGTCGGCGTTTGCCTCTACCCTGGCAAGGCGTTCTTCGAGATGAAGGGGCAACTCTTCAACCGTACCCCCGAAGCGCAAACCTTTCTGTGGTGGATCAATGCCGGCGTCCACGTCCACGACGACTATCAAGTCGTATTTCCACCCGACGTCACGGTGGTGACCGACCACTCAAAGCGCTCAATGTCACACTATCCCATTGCGCGCGGCACGTACTACGGCATCGACTATGACAGAAACGGACAAGGGACCGATATCAGTTGGTATAAGAACGTCCCAACATCGACATCGTATTTCGTCTTTGACTCCAAATACGACTATTTCGGCGGCTATGACCATCGTGTAGACGCAGGAATCATCCATGTGGCAAATCACCACATCGCGCCGGGCAAGAAGATGTTCACCTGGGGCGCAAGCGAATACGCCAAGGGCTGGGAAGCCAACCTGACGGATGAAGACGGACCCTACATTGAGCTGATGGCGGGTGTCTACACCGACAATCAGCCCGACTTCTCCTGGATGCAGCCGTATGAAACGAAGACCTTCAGCCAGTTCTGGTACCCGGTGCAGAAGATCGGGCCAGCAAAGAACGCCAACCGCCGGGCCGCAGTGAACCTCGAGTTGATCGGTGAGCGGGTCAAGGTTGGCGTTGCCGTGACCGAAGTACTGGCTGGTGCGACGGTAACGCTCACTGCGGGAGAGCAAACAGTGCTCAAGGAGACGCTCGACCTGGTGCCGGGCGATCCGTTTGTCGGGCAGATATCACTTCCTCGCGCAGTAGCTGAAACGACGCTGTTGCTGCGCGTGTGCGATCGCACCGGCGCCGAGGTGATTCGCTATGCGCCACAGGCGATTGAAGAAGGGCCCTTGCCCGATGCGTTGACGCCTCCACCACCCCCAGAGACCCTCCGAGAACGGGCGGGCGGTGGCGCCGTTGAAGAGCTCTATCTCACGGGGTTGCACCTTGAGCAATACCGCCATCCCACGATCGAGCCTGAGCCCTATTGGCAGGCAGCCCTGGCCATTGATCCGACGGACGTGCGCTGCAATAACGCACTGGGCCTGGTAGCACACCGTCGCGGCCAGTTCAACAGGGCAACCGGCCACTTCCGGACCGCTATCGACAGGCTTACTCGCCGCAACCCTAATCCAAGGGACGGCGAAGCCTTCTACAACCTGGGCATGACGCTCAAGATGGCGGGCGACTTCGATGGCGCCTATGCTGCACTGTACAAGGCCATCTGGAGCTATGCCTGGCAGACACCCGCCTACTACTCCCTCGCCGAGATCGACTGCGACCGGCACGATTTCGTGCGGGCACTCGACCACGTAGACCGATCGCTTCAGAACAACGCGATGAACATGAAGGCGCGGATGCTGAAGACTGCTATCCTGCGCCATCTCGGCCGACTGGATGAAGCGGCCCGCATGACCTGCGAAGCAGTGGAGCTTGACCCGATGGACCTGGGATCGCGAAACGAAGCGGTGTGGATCAGCCGTGTCAAAGGTGAAACGGCCGTTGCTAACAGCCAGTTATCCGAGCTGGAAGCCCTCATGGATGTGCCCGATGTACTCTCCAAGATCCATGCGCACTTCGATCTGGCTTTCGACTACGCCAATGCTTCCCTGTGGGAAGAAGCCACCGATGTGCTGGAGCGGCTGGCTGATCCGCGGGATGGCAGCACCTATCCGATGGTTCTCTACGCCCTGGGCTATTTCGCGCATCGCCTTGGCAAGAAATTGCAGGCGCGCGACGCCTACCAGGCTGCGGCGCAACTGCCAACCGACTACTGCTTTCCCGTCCGCCTAGAGGAGATGGTGATCCTCGAACACGCACAAGTCGTGAACCCGGACGATGGACGGGCGGCGTATTACCTGGGCAACCTCTACTACGACAAGAAGCGCTATGACGAGGCGATCGGCCAATGGGAGCGTGCGACGCAACTCGATCCGGCCTTTGCTACCCCGTGGCGGAACCTGGGAATTGCAGCCTACAACGTCCAGCATGATGCCAAGAAGGCCATTGCTTGTTACGAGCACGCGTTCGCACTCAACCCCCAGGATGATCGCGTGCTCTCAGAGCTTGACCAACTTCGCCGCCGCACCGGCGTCTCGCCCCGGGATCGGTTAGCTCTGCTGGAAAAGCACATCGACCTGGTGCGCGATCGGGACGACCTCTCGGTGGAAATCGCGACGCTCTACAACCTCACCGGACAGCCACAAGCCGCACTCGACTATATGCTCTCACGACGCTTCCACCCCTGGGAAGGTGGCACAGGTCGCATCTCGCGACAGTACGTCAAGGCCTACCTCCAGTTGGGCCGCGCCGCGCTTGAAGCAGGCAACGCAACAAAGGCACTGAGCCACCTTGCTACGACGCAGGCGCCCTATCCGGAGAGCCTTGGGGAACGCAAGCACTCCTTCTGGCCCGACGTGGACGTGCTCTACACGATGGGGCTAGCGTGGCAGGCTCTCGGCGATGACAAGGCAGCGACGGAGAGCTTCGAGCAAGTGTTGAACGCCCGAACCTGGGATGTATCGGAGGTAACCTACTACCAGGCGTTAGCACTACGCGCCCTGGGTCGCGGGACTGAGGCCCGGGAGAAGCTTGAGGCGATGCTCTCGACGGCACGGCAACGGCTCGAAGAACAGGTGAAGCAGGGGTTCGCGACGTCGGTACCCGAATTCGTCTTTGCCGAAGCCGATATGGAGACGCGCCGACACGTCCACCTAACTTACATCATCGGCCTGGCGCATATGGGACTTGGAGACACCAAGTCCGCGGAAGGGGCCTTCGAGCAAGTTCTGACGCTCGAACCGAACCATGAAGGAGCGCTGGAAGCGCAACGAGCGCTGCGGTAAGTTATCCACCAGGTGCCGGGGACCGTGGGTTTGCCCTGAAGGCGACCGTGAGCTCGACGGGACGTGCCCTTCAGATCCCCGGCACCGCAGATTTTGCAGTGCCGGGCATTTGGGAGATCACACTTCCTCGTCCTTGTCGCGCGCTGCCAACGCGATCAGCTTGACGGCGACCTCGGGACGGATTGCTGCTGTATCGATGGTAAGGCTGTAGTATTTCGGATTCCGCCAATCGGCGTTGTCGTGCATGCCGCGGATATACTGGCGCTTCTCCTCGTCCGACAGGTCAATCTGTCGCTTGGCCTCGGCCTCAGACAGGCCCTCGCGTGCCATCAATCGCTGTACCCGCACCGCCTCCGGCGCATAGAGCCGCACGTGAAGCACGCCAGGCCAGCCACGCAGGATCATCTGCCCACCCCGACCCACGATGACCACATTGCCCTCACGGGCAAATCGCTCGATCGACTCGCGCAGGACGCCAGCGTAGGTCACGTCATTGATGGCGCCCTTCTTTTCAAAGGCGGAGGACTGTTTGCGATAGAGGGAGGTCATCTCACCGCTGACCAGCCTGGCGCGTTGGGTGAAACCCTTCTCCAGACCCAGTACAGCCTCCGTGTCGACGCCGGCCTCTTGAGCAATGCTCAGGAGAAGAGCCTTGTCAACCCGATGGACCCCCAGCTCCTCGCACAGGAGATCAGCGATTCGATCGCCCTCACTCCCCAACTCACGAGAAATGGTGATGACGGCCATGCGGCACCTCCCTGTTCTGACTATGAAAAGGTGCTTTCCAACGGTTGGAATGGCTACGACGCCCTACCACTTACCAGCACCCATGTTTTAGCGATATCTCCTCGATGTGTCAACCGCCCAGGGCTATCGCATCTCGCAGTCGCATCCGTGCGCCACTTCCCTTGCCAAGGGTTTCGGGGTAAGCGCATTCGAGCGTTCGGAACGCTTGCGAGGGCACAGCCTGCGCATCGCATTCCGTCGTGCTGGCATGAGATGC
>JAKJAE010000212.1 GCA_022707665.1 Chloroflexota bacterium | reverse complement strand
CAGCCCGGCCATGCCTGCACCGACAATAATCGCGTCGTAGTCCATTTTGGCTACCCTCACTCACAACTCAGGCGATCTAGCTAGACCGGTGAGCTCTTCGCTGCTCTCCCAGACCTTTGTGCCGACCCTGTGGTCCATCACGTAGGATGCTGGCGGTTCCTCAATGGTCATGTTGAAGTACTTGCCACTGACGTTGGCCAACTCCGGCGCTGCTGCAAGGTAGTAAATGGCTTCACCGGCAACACGGGGGTCTTCCAGGAACCGGTTGACCACGTTGCGCCGATACCACCGGTAGATAGGGCCGTTGTCCATCCCGATGTTCGTCTTAACTGCTCCAGGGTGCATCGCGTTGATCGTGACGCCAGTTCCGGTGAGGCGCTCCGCCAGTTCGCGAACCGTGAGGAGTTGCGCTACTTTCGACGCACCATAGGACAAGAGCCCGTGGTAGCGCCAATGCCGCCGGCTCCAGTTGATGTCTTCGACATTGAGGCCGCCGAAGCGATGTCCCTCCGAGTTCACCTGGATGATTCGTGAAGGAGCGCTGTTCTTGAGTCTCTCTAGGAGCAACCGGGTGAGGAGGAACGATGCCAGATGATTCACGCAGAACACAGCCTCAATCCCGCTCGCTGTCAGGGTTCGGCGAGTTCTGTGGATGCCGGCACTGTTGACCAGAACATCGATCCGGGGGTATCTATCCAGGATTTCCTCAGCGGCAGTCCGAACGGTCGCAAGGTTTTCGAAATCAGCTAACACCACATCTGTCCGGACGCCATAGGTGCCTGCGAGTTCCTCGGTTACGTTTTTGCCCTTCGCTGGGTTACGGCAGACCAGAACCAATGTGGCGCCCGCCTGGGCCAGACGTTTTGCGGCCTGATAGCCAACGCCTGATGTGGCGCCAGCGACAATGCAGATTCGCCCATTAAGCCTTGTGTCGGTCGTTCGTTGTGGCAACCGTCGGTTTGTGATGAAGATCAGCTCGTCGGGGAGTCTCACTTCTGAACACTCGCTATCCAAAGTACCTATGCATGAAGCGCCGATAGAACCGGCGGAACCAGGGAATGCCGTCGAAGATGTCGCCCCACAAATCGTAGTAGTCACGCTGTTGCACGATCCTACCGTTGTCACCCAGCGTGAGCCTGGAGCACCCGTGGACGGGGGAACTAGGCCACCGGCGAAACATCATGGTCATCGTCCATTCCATGAACACCTCTCTGGGTTCCACGACGATAGTGCCAATGTCCATATGGAGTTGTTTGCACCTGCGGGTCAGGCGTTCACACAGCGCGGTGAACGCGTCGATACCCTCAATGCGTTGTATGCTGTCCTGGAAAACGATATCCTCGTGGTAGTAGGGTAGAATATGTGACCAGTCGGGTTTACCCTCTCGGTTGTATGTTTTGGACCAGAGTTCGCGGATGCGGTTGGCGGTAAGCAACTCTGGTGTTGATTTGTCACGCAGAAGGTTAGCATTGTCCATAAGGAGATGTTCTATCAGGATTGTCCTACGGGTCAACCTGAGTGGACGATATTATGAACAAGAGCCGAATCAGACAGTCTTTTCTGGTGGTTGCCGGGGTGGCGTCCGTGTCATTGGGCGTCGTTCCATCTGCTGCACCTGCGGACGCTGACGCCCGAGATGATGAATTGCGGCGGGCAGACTCCCGAAGAAGGAGAGGCAACCGAGCGAAGTGGACTGCCGAGATGGGGCGCGTTGCATTGGGGGAGTGCACGCAGAGCTGTCTCGACACGTTGGCGGCTATGTGTGACGTCGGGGTTAAGCTCTACCCTTGGGTAGCCTAGAGGTTCGGGCCGTCCTCGCCAGGGAATTGGCGCTATCCCGATTGATCGTTGCCTGCGTTGGAACTGGGGCCGCCTGGCAACGCCCAGTCGGGGCGCTGCCAGGCGTTGAGGGTCGTCGTTGTCTAGACCTCACAAGGCGGTTCGTCGCGCACTGAACGGACCAGGGCCACCGCTGCTTCCTCTTGCTCGTCGGAGCCCGTGACTGCAATCCACGCCGATCCCTCTGCGCCGTAGATTCCGCCGCCCGCGATGAGCTGTGCGTAAGCCCCGGTCAGCAACGCAATGGCGTCAAGCTCAGTGAAGAGTTCCCCATAGATGGGGTACAAGCGAGGCCCTATGGCTTCCGGTGCATTGATCAGCCGGGCCAGCTCGACGACGTCATCGGTGACGCGCTTCTCCAGGCCCACAGGGATGATGAGCCGCGCACGCCGCCCATAGACCGCTGCGAGGGCGGCATGGACTGTCCCCGCCTGAGGATGGCCGATCTGGACGGCTGCCTGCCCGTAGGGATCGAATGCGTTGGCGCCCTTGAGTACAACGTCGCCAGCTCTAAGGTCGTCCGCCACGTCAAAGATCGTCTTGCCACGCTGCCACTTGCCGTCGACGATGACGACGTCACCAGGCAGCTCCAGGTCCGGGAGCCGGCTTCCGGGGGCCACGGTAACACCGCGACGGAATCCCTTGCGGGTGAACCCTTCCGCCTGCCCCAGTGCGGACAGGATCTCCTCGGCGACGTAGCCGTTGGTTGTGCCGGCAATGACAACGAGCTTGCCGTGGTCCAGGATGGCCTGGACGTGCGGGTGTTGCGCCATCCCCTTGCCGATCAATCGCTTGCCCATCACGGGTGTGATGCACAGTTGTCTCATCGTGGTGCCCTCCTCATCTGTTGGTCGAGTTGGTGCCCTGTGCAGGCAGCGCGGAGAGCGGCGCCCTTCCTGGTTGAGCCCGGGTGGCTACATCCGAAGCCACATCTTCATATCTTCGACGACGGCACGCCGTCGCTGTAGCAGCATCGCGACAACGGCCAATGGGGCACACACTGCTAGCACGATGAGCGACCACTGCGGCCTTAGCACCTGCGTCAGGTACAGATCGACGGCGCCTTCGACGATCAGGCAGAACAGCCCCAGTGACAGGAGCCCCGCCGCCACGATGTGCAATTCACGCAGAACCCTGCGTTTCGTCAGAACTACGAGCATCAGTACCAGCACACTCAGACTCGCGGAAATCGGCAGGGCCAGTGGAACAAACCATCCTGGCCTGGGCGAAAGCGCATTGACCACGGCGAGCAACCCCAGTAGCGCGACTGAGTCGATCGCGATCCAGAGGGGCACGATGTTCCTCCGAAAGAGAAACGGGCTGATGCACCATACCCAGACTGCTCCCAGGGCCGTGACGACGTAGAGTGACCAGCTGAGCCCTGTGCCCGAGAGCACATTGACTACCACCGAGAGGAGCGCGGGGATGACCATCAGGGTGGAGGTCACCTGTATCCACAGGCCCTTGTCGAAAACGCTCTCCGCAATGTCGCGTTTTCTGGGTTGCGTGCTGGTGTCTGAGTTCCCTCTGAGCGAAGGCGGCAACACAACCCGCACACCGCACAACGGACACCGCTTGGCGTCGCTATTCAGTTCTACGCCGCAATTCACACAGTAAGGCATGGTTACTCGCTGTTGCTCTCGACTTTCACCGGTATGCCCTGGCGAACCAGGAAGGTGAAGAAAGCACGTTCCACGATTGGCTCGTGGATCACGCGGGTGAAGTTGATCCTCAGCTTGTCGCGATAGCCAAGGACGCCGCAGTCGACATTCGTGGTGTACGATGGCCCAAGGTGGAAGTCAAACGTTGCCACGTGTTCCGCCATCTCGGGCGGGACCTGGACCATCCCAAGGTTGGTCATAACGCTGGTGTAGATCGCGGGCCCGGATAGCTGGTAGCCGAGGTTGATCAGCCGGTTCTTGAGGAACAGAGGCGTGATCCTGATCAGGGCGTGCTGTTCGGTTCGGGTATTGGCTGCCACGCGCGAGCGTAGATGCTTGTCGGTGACCTCATAGCGCATGAAGTGATGGACCAGAGATAGGATCTCCTCGAATGAATACTCACCGTGGGTCGGATCGATGCCGGGTGTGACGTAGGAGGAGAAGTTGCGCAACGTCTCGGAGGGATGGAACCGGCGCAGATTCACCGGGACTTGAACTTTGACGGGCAACGGACGGCGCCGGTGTTCGGACGCCTGGATGCTGTTGAGGATATGCAAGTAGCAGGCCGTCAGGTACTCGGTGATGGATACACCATAGCGCCTGGCCTCCTCTTTGACCGCTCCCACGGGCAGCGTGCCCGTCGTGATGTTGAGCGTGAGGTGGGGTACCCTGGTTCCTGAGACATGGTAGGCGCGCGCCTCCCGGCGTCCTCGCGGTGTACTCCGTCCGGCGAAGGCATCGAAGTCATCAGCAGCTTCGGCGGGTTGCGCGGGCTGATCGCAATCCAGAACGCCATGCGTCGCAGGAATCGCTATGCCACACTTCCAGAGATACCGCGCTGTCAGCGTTTTCAGAAAGGCCAAGGTCCCCGAGCCGTCGGAGACCGAGTGGAAGACCTCAAGCGCGATGCGACGATCGTGGTATCGCACGCGGATCTGGAATCCCTTGTCCTTCCGGGCGGAGAGGCCCATGCAGGGGTTCCTGACATCTTCCTGGATCGTCAGCTCATCTTCAGCGTGGCGAAAGTAGTGCCAGAAGAGTCCGGAACGCATCCTCACGGAGAAGCTGGGAATGCGCCTGAGCGTGTCGCCGAGTGCCTGCTGGAGCAAGTCGGGCTGTACGGGCTCATTCAGCGTTGCAGATACCCGGAAGAGGCCCGGACGCGTCTTACTTCTGACGGCCGGATATACGTTTGCCGCGTTGTCCAGCCGGTACCAGCGACGAGCAGCGGGCGCTTGGCTACTCATTCGTACCCTCCGTCGCCGTGCCTTGCTGTTCTTGTAGTGTCATAGCCGGTAGTATACCACTCCGGCGACGGTATGGTTCACGATTTCAGAGCGTCGCTCCTCGTCATCTCCGGTGGCTCACGATTCCTGGCGCTTTCCAGCCCATTCCTCTCGCGATATGGTGAACTCGCCGTTCCCGATTGCCCGCAGTCCAAGTCGATCGGGCAAGGAGACGGAGGCCTTGTTTTCCAGCCGCGTCCCCGTGAGAATGCGGTCCATGTCCAGCGTGCCGAATAGGTAGCCCATCGCTGCCCGGCCCTGCCCACACACTCCCCGAGCCAACGACGGTCGCGCCCTTGCTTTCGCACGTCCGTCTCAACTGCTCAAGCGTCTGCCGGCGCCCGCATGCGAAGGGCATGACCCCGGGAACAAGAAACGCTATGGTCTTGTCTGCAGGCGACGGGATCTCTTCCAGGAATACACGCATCGGTGGCGCGGGCATTCTCCCTCGCACGGGGCAGGCAAGGGCCAGGGCATCATGCCCATCGACGGCAGGCAAAGCTCTGAGCGTTGCGGTCGTGTTGCCCATCTGCAGCGGCTCCACGGTCTCCAGCCGATCCAGGGTTACCTGATGACCACGCGCGACCAGCTTCGCCTGGAGTTTCGTGGCTGCGGACAGTGCGTGTCCGTCATATGAGTAGACGACAATACCGATGTTCATCCTGAACC
>JAKJAE010000211.1 GCA_022707665.1 Chloroflexota bacterium | reverse complement strand
GGTCACATTCGGTCTAGCCGCGGTGGCAACGCTCGTGGGCGCCTTGCTACTGGTGCGCGTTCGGCGGCGGGCAGCAGCCGGCGGACGGTCCGCCGGCGACTAGCTCGCCAGCGTCCCTTCTACGCCTCCAGGTAGCGCCTGAAGAACGCCTCCGACTTGTTGCCCGCCCAGCCATGCTCGCCGGGATGGAGGTCGAGCTCCAAGCGGTGACTGGCCTCCGCTGCCTGGTAGATCGTCGCAAGCTGCTGGTAGCACTGCATCGCGGTGTCGACCTTGAAGCAGGTATCGTTGGCACCGATCGTGATCAGCAGCGGACGCGGCGCGATGAGCCCCTGGAGCTCCGGCAGGTCCACGAGCTTGTACAGCCCCGGCGCCACCTGCATGCCGCAGTAGTTGATGTCGCGCATTCCGAAGGCCCACCAGAGGTCGCTATAGCAGATGATCTCGCTGGCCTTGACCCGCTCGTCGCACAGCGTCATCCAGAGCGCCATCGTCCCGCCGCCGCTCAGACCCATCACCCCCAGGCGTTCAGAATCGACGTTGGGGAAGGTGCTGATGACGTCGGTGGCAACCTTGCCGTGAGCCACGTTGATCGAGAGCGAGGTCATCCCAAACATCGTAGCATGCAAGTAGTACAGGTTGCACCAGTCGCGGTTCCCAGCGACATTGAGATGGTTGGGCTTCTGGCTATCGTTGCGTTCTCCAAACCCGATCCAGTCGATCGCGTAGGTAATGAAGCCTTTCTGCGCCATCACCTCGCCGTAGTTGTAGCCGTGGTCCGCGATCTCCTGTCTCAGCGCCGGGGTCGTCTGATTGCCCATGACAGGTTCCTTGCCATAGGGGCCGTGTCCATGGCAGCAGAGGATCGCGGGGCGCTCCTCCTTCGCACCAAGCCCCTTCGGCAGGTTGACGAGCATCGTCGCTGATAGATACGGCTGCACGTCGATGATCCAGCGCTGGCGCACCAGATCGCGGTCCTCCCACTCGGCCAGCAACTGCGGATTGGGATCGACCCTGGCAGGAAAGTCCCCCAGGGTCGCCAGGACCTTGGGCAATGCCTCCAGCTTCCACGCAGTGAAATCGGCGCGTGTGGTCCCGGTGAAGTGATATTGAGGTCGGTGCGCCTTTGCCATCTCCACGAACATCTGATTGGGACTCAGGTTTCGAATGGTCATGGCTGTACCTCCTATCGTAGAGTGATGCTGCTCTCATCATACAACAACTGTTTGACAGTGGCATGTGCAGCTTCTACAATGAACCCCAGCGACATATCCTTCTCCGGACCTTGACCGGAGGCCCGTGGCACGGCAGACGTTACAGGAGGCGCGAGGATGAAGATCACGGCAGTCCGGCTGTTCGAAGTGCGAGGTAGGATGGCATTTGCGGGCGAGTTCTGGGAGGAACGCCTCATCCGCCCCACCGACATCTACCCCGAGCACAAGGTCGAGGGCCACGGCTGGCTCTCCAGGATCGAGGACGGACTCTACGAGATGCGCTCGCAGTTCTGCGAGATCGAGACGGACGAGGGCGTGACCGGCCTGGGGGGCCCCACCACCGCTGACCAGGCCTTCATCATCCGCCACCAACTCGCCCCGCTGCTGATCGGGCACGACCCGCTGGCCACGGAGCGCATCTGGGACCGGCTCTACCGGTCGATGGTTCACGGGCGCAAGGGGACCCCGATGATGGCCCTGAGCGTCGTCGACTGCGCGCTCTGGGACCTGAAGGGCAAATGGGCCGGCGTGCCGGTCTACCGCCTGCTCGGCGGCCCGGTCCGTGACACGATCCCCGCCTACGCCAGCATGCTGGGCTATTCGCTGGAGCCCGCGTTGGTGGCGCAGCGGGCGAAGGAGATGGTGGCGCGTGGCTACCGGGCCATGAAATGGTTCTTCCGTGAGGGGCCGACCGATGGCCAGGCCGGCATTGCCAGGAACGTCGAGCTCGTGCACACCCTCCGTGAGGCCGTGGGGCCGGACGTCGACATTATGCTCGACTGTTGGATGAGCTGGGATGTCCCCTATACCATCGAGATGGCGCGCCGCCTGGCTCCCTACGAGCCCCGTTGGCTGGAGGAGCCCGTGCTGCCCGACAAGATCCCCCAGTACGCCGAGATCCGCCGCGCCGTCACGACCCCGATCGCCGGTGGCGAGCACGAGTACACCCGTTGGGGACTTAAGGCCCTCATGGATGCCGGCGCCGTCGACGTGCTGCAACCCGACATCTACTGGGCGGGTGGCATCTCTGAGATGCTCAAGATCTGCGCCCTGGCCTCGGCCTACGATCTGCCCGTCATCCCCCACGGCCATTCGGTGCCGGCGACGATCCACCTCATCGCCTCTCAGCCGGTCACCACCTGCCCGGTCCTGGAATACCTGGACAAGTGGAACACCATCCACCAGTTTTTCCTGAAGGACCGCATCGAGCCCGTCGACGGCAAAGTCGGCCTCTCCACCCAGCCCGGCATCGGCATGGCGCTGGACGAGAGCCGGATCGAGGTCATGGAGGACCTGCGGTTCTGACCAGTGAAGCGAGAAAGCGAGAAAGCGAAAAAGCGAGCGGGCGAAAAGGCGAGAAAGCGAGAAGGAGAGGGGCAGTACACGCTATAGGTGACCAAGGGCCAAGGTTTCTTCTCCGCCCTGTTGATGCTTGCACGCGCTCAATCGCTTTCTCGTCTGCTCGCTTCTCGCCTATTCGCTTTCTCGCTTTCTCGCTTTCTCGCTTTTTCGCCCGCTCGCTTTCTCGTTCACCATTTCTAGGAGGCACCATGATAAAAATCGCCGAAGTCTTCAATCCGACGCAGAGGGAACTCTGGCTCCCGATCAAACAGTGTGGCGTCGACTATGTGGTCGGCGGGTTCAGCCTGCAGCCGATCCCGAATGCGCCGCCCGACATGCAGCCGTGGAGCTATATGTCGCTGATGCGCACGAAGACGGCGTATGCCGATGCCGGCTTCGAGTTAGCCGTCATCGAGGACCGGCCCCCGATGCACAAGATCAAGTTGGGCCTGCCCGGGCGTGACGAGGAGATCGCCGTCATCCAGGAGTTCATCCGCAACATGGGCCGGCTGGGCATCCCGGTCTGGTGCTACGAGTTTATGCCCTACGTCCACGTCGTGCGCACCTCGAGCACCATTCCCAGCCGCGGTGGCGCCCTCGTCACGGGCTATGACCACGCCTTGATGAAGAACGCGCCGCTGACGGAGTATGGCGAAATCTCCGACGAGCAGGTCTGGGACAACCTCAAGTACTTCCTGGAGGCGGTGGTGCCGGTCGCGGAGGAGGTCAACGTGAAGCTGGCAGCGCACCCCGACGACCCGCCCCTCTCTCCCCTCCGCGGTATCGCCCGGGTGCTGCGCAGCATCGAGAACTACCAGAAGCTGCTGGACCTGGTCCCGAGCCCCGTCAACGGCATCGCGCTCTGCCAGGGCAACTTCACGCTGATGACCGACGACCTGCCCGGGGCCATCCGGCACTTCGGCAGCCAGAAGAAGATCTTCTTCGTCCACTTCCGCGACGTGCGCGGCACGGTGGAGAAGTTCGCCGAGACCTTCCACGACGACGGCAAGACCGATATGCTCGCATGCCTCCGCGCCTACCGCGACATCGGATATGAGGGCGTCTGCCGCCCCGACCATGTGCCCACGATGGCCGGCGACGACTACGGCCATCCTGGCTACACCCGCATCGGGCGGCTCTTCGCGATTGGCTACATCAAGGGACTGCGTGAGGCGGTCTATCGGGAGTGACCGAGACTGGGGATTGGTGGGAGGGGATCCGGAAGAGTCCGCGCTCCAGACCCCAACCACCAATCCCTGATCACGGGGTGCTGGACCACCTGAGAAGCCAGTCCGGTGGCTCGGTCAGGCGTTGGCCTGGTGCAGTGCCTCCGGACGACGCTATACTCCACCAGGGATGAACCGAACGATGCAACGCAAACGAGATAACCTGATCCTATACGCACTTCTGCTCGTTCTCTGGGGGCTGCTTACCTTCGGCGGGCGCCAGCTTTCCTTCTCGATGGATGAACCCTTTAAGTTTGCGGCTGGCTATGCATTCCTGGCGCGGGGGCACGCTGCCGACTGGCTCTATGCCCGGCACCTCCAGCCGCCATTGCTAAATAGTCTCGAAGCCCTGCCCTTCTACATCTCCGAGCCGGCGATCCCGCTGGAGCAACTCGATGGGTGGGGGAGCGATCTGGTGGCCTACACCAACGCCTTCCTCCCTTACGCCGCGCCGCTGCCGCGTACAGAGGTGCTGGCGCGCACGCCCGTGATGCTCCTCACCGTCCTTCTGGGCGCTCTCGTGACGCGGTGGTCGCGAGAGCTTGGCGGGCGCCGTGCGAGCTGGTTGGCGCTCGGTCTGCTGGTCTTCGACCCTACGCTGTTGGCCCACGGGAGGCTTGCAAATACCGATATGGGGCTCGTCGCCATCGGAACGGCAGCACTCTATGCCACTTGGCGTTGGCAACAGCGCCCTCAGTGGCGGAGTGTCCTTCTCGCCGGAGCAGCGTTGGGGCTGGCTTTGCTCGCCAAGTTCTCCGCTTTCCTCTGGGTGGGAGTCTTCGGGCTGATGGCCCTTGACGCGATTGTGCGCCATTGGCCAGACGAAGGGCGCCGCCGATTGGCGCAGACGGTGATGGCTCTTGTGGTAGCAGGAGTCCTCGTCTGGCTGGCGTTCGGTTTCACCGTCGGTTCCGTCGACTTTGTACCGCTGCCGCTCCCTGCCCCGGCCTATTGGACGGCCTTTGTCAACCAGTTGGGGACCACCGATGTGCGCGTTGTTGTCGCGTTCGGCAAGCTCTGGACGGGTCGACAGCTATGGTATTTCCCGCTGAACATCCTGATCAAGAACCCCCTTCCGCTGTTGATTGCTCTGTCCGTTGGAGTAACCGTCGCACTTCGTCGCCGACGGTCCGATTTACACTTGCGGTCGCTGCTAGTCTTCCCGGTCATCTACAGTGCCATCTCGATCTTCATTGGGATGAATGTCAGCTACCGTCACTTCTATCCCGTGCACCCGCAACTCTACATCGTCGCAGCAGTGGGTCTAGCCACGCTCATTGTGCGATTGCGCAAGCTTGGCCGCGTTGCAGCCGGTGTGTTCGGCGCGTGGTACGTTATCGGCGCGCTCGCGATATACCCCAACGAACTGAGCTACTTCAACGAGCTCGTGGGAGGGCCCGATGGCGGCTACCGGTACCTGGTCGACTACACGCGCGATTGGGGGCAGGCCTACAAGCAACTGCGAACCTATCTGGTGACGCATCCCGGCCCCAAACCTGGTGTGATCACCTTCACGGCTGCGGATCCGAGCTACTATGATATCGATTACTACCCGATCTGGCCCACTGCGGGCGCATCGATAGCACCTGCTGCTTTCTACCCGCCGCCAGGGCGCTACGTGATGGGCGACGTCCCACTCTACGGACTCGCGGGTCCAGATCCACAACGCCTGGACTGGTTTC
>JAKJAE010000210.1 GCA_022707665.1 Chloroflexota bacterium | reverse complement strand
GCCATGGCAGCATGGTCCAGCGCGGATTATCGGAAACATCGCGCCGCCGTCGTGGAGGTGCAGGCTCTCCTCGGCAGGATGAGTGTGCCTTCTGCCCACACCTTCTGGGGCACCCGCCTGCCCAGCGTGCCTCCCGAGCTTCCCCGCGTCCTGAGCCTCATATGCAGCGAAGCCACGGCCGCCGTCGACGCTGCAATCGGTGTCATTGGGCGGCTTGCGGAGCACCTGGGTGTGCCGGAGGCACGCGACCGCGCGGCGACGATTCGGTTCCACGACCTCGTGCAACGGCTCGTGCAGGCTCCTGACCTGATCGGCGTCAATAGGCGCGATTTTGGGTGGCTCGCCAAGGCATCCGACGTCGCGACCGCGCTCCGCGCCGGTCAGCGGCTGGAACAACTCCAGCGCGATTTGGCACAGGTTCTGAAGCCTGAAGCGTGGGAACATCCCATCAAACCACTCAAAGAGGTCTACCACAAGAACCGCGCGAAGTGGTGGCGCTACTTGAACGGCGACTTCAGGCGTGCGAAACAGGAACTGGGGGAGCTTTTTCAGCAGAGGCCGCCGCGCAGTATGTTCGAGCAGCTTCGAACCATCGATGCCATTGAGGAGAGCCAACAGCTTAGAGCCGACATCCAGGCAGCAGCGCCGCTTCTCTCCGAGCTGTTTGGTGAAACCTGGAATGGGCTCGACTCCGACTGGACACAGCTGCTGGGCATTGCTGCGTGGCTGCAAGCGCTACACCTGGATGTCCAGCAAGGCAGCGTCCCTGCGCAGATCCTATCCTACGTGGCCGTGGGCTTTGACCGAGAGCTTCTGCAAACGCTGGAAGCCGCGCTTGCGGCTGCGCTGATCTCTCACAGGGACAGGATTGCGGCGGCCCTCAGGGAAATCCAGATCGATGAGACCGTGCGGTTTGGGCAGCCCGACTTCTTCCTCTGGCTGCCCTTCGACGATCAACTGCAGCTCCTGCAAGCTTGGGGCTCGGGCGTAGAGCGTCTGCAGGAGATGGTCGTCTACAACGCCCATTCCGCGGCGCTGCGTGGCGCGAACTTGCGGGACCTTGTGGAAGTCGCAGATACCTGGTCGGGGGCCGCCACGCACCTGGCCGATCTCTTTGACCGGACCTGGTACGAGGGCCTCCTTGGGATCGCGTTGAGCGAGAGGTCCGAGCTGGCGCTGTTCAGCGGCGAAGCACACGAACAGTGTGTCAAGGACTTTCGCGAGCTTGACGTCCTGCAGTTCAACTACCATCGGATGCGCCTTAGGGAAATGCATTGGCAACGGCTACCCAATGGCACAGCGGAGGGCGGGCAGCTTGGTACCCTGCGTCAAGAGATCGAGAAAAAGCGCCGCCACTATCCGGTCCGCAAGTTGATGCAGGTATCAGGGAATGCTATCCAGGCACTCAAACCTGTCTTTATGATGAGCCCGCTATCGATCGCCATGTTCTTGCCGCCTGGCAGCATTAACTTCGACCTTGTCATCTTCGACGAGGCAAGCCAGGTGCCGCCTGCCGACGCATTGGGTGCGATCCTCCGGGGCCGCCAGATCGTTGTCACCGGTGACAAATGGCAGTTGCCGCCGACGAACTTCTTCGAGCACATCGACGACAACGACGGGGACGAGGAGGAGAGCCCTACAGCCAATACGGAGAGCGTGCTGGGGCTCCTCAGCGCCCAAGGTGCTCCCGAGAGAATGCTCAAGTGGCATTACCGCAGCCGCCATGAATCGCTGATCGCCGTGTCCAACCGTGAGTTCTACAAAAATCACCTGGTCGTGTTCCCCAGTCCGGATGACTCGAGAACCGATACCGGCGTCATCTTCCACCACCTGCCCAACACCACCTATGATCGCGGCAAGAGCAGAGCCAACCGTGAGGAAGCCATCGTGGTTGCAAAAGCCGTGATGGATCACGCCCGGACTCGCCCAGATCGGACCCTGGGCGTCGCCGCGTTCAGCGTCAGCCAGATGAACGAGGTCCAGATCCAGGTGGATCGGCTTCGACGGCAGGATCCCTCGTGCGAGCCCTTCTTCACTGGCCACACCCACGAGCCCTTCTTCGTCAAGAACCTCGAGAACGTGCAGGGCGATGAGCGCGATGTGATCTTTATCAGCGTTGGCTATGGCAGGTCCGCAGACGGCTACCTCGATATGCGCTTCGGCCCGCTCAACCGCGCCGGTGGGGAACGCCGACTCAATGTACTGGTCACGCGCGCACGCTATCGGTGCGAGGTGTTCAGTAACTTGAGGGCCGACGATATCGACACTGACCGCGCGAAGGGCGAAGGGGTCAGGACGCTAAAACTCTACCTGAGGTACGCCGAAACGCGGTACCTGGATGTGCCTCTGTCGACCGGGCGTGGTGCAGACTCCCCCTTCGAGGAGGATGTCGCCGCAGTCCTTCGAGACCACGGGTGCCTTGTTGACCATCAGGTGGGATCCGCAGGATTCTTCATCGATCTTGCCGTGAAGGATGAGCAGCACCCTGGCCGTTATCTGATTGGGATCGAATGTGACGGCGCAGCCTACCATAGTGCTCGTTCGGCACGCGACCGCGACCGGCTGCGCCAGGAGGTCCTGGAAGGTCTCGGCTGGACAATTCATCGGATCTGGAGCACGGACTGGTTCTATCGACGGGGCCGCGAGATCCAGAGGCTCCTTGCTGCCGTAGAGCTGGCGAGGGTGCGGAGCACGGCATCCCCCAACAGCGAACCGCTGGTCTCACACGACGTCATCACTCAACAGTCGCCGCCTCGGCCTACCTTGGCCGACGCACTGCCCGAGAACCTGCGACCAGATGGGCCGCGCATGACCCCTCGGGCGGACGAGTTATTGCCTCCGCGCGAGATCACATCCCATAGCCAAGACCCGCATTCGAATCATGAGTCCCAACAGGTACAGCCGTATCGCGTCGCTCAACTGAAGCTGAGGGTGGTTGGCCCGCTGCACGAAATACCTTGGCGAACCATTGCCGGCTGGGTGGCCAAGGTCGTCGCCGTGGAGAGCCCTATCCACATCGACGAACTTGAGCGCAGGATTGCCCACGCCGCCGGCGCCGGCCGGACCGGATCGCGCATTCATGACGCGATCACGGGCGGCGTTGTCTTGGCGCAGAAGGCCGGCGCGGTGCGACGACAGGGTGACTTTGTCTGGCTCCCAACAATGAACCGAGCGCCGCTCCGCGATCGATCCGCGCTTCCGGTGACAGCACGGAAACTGGAGTTGATCTCCGCCGATGAAGTTATGGAAGCCGTGATCAAAGTCGTGACCGACTCCATGGGCATGCAGCCGCAGGACATTCCCGGGGCTGTCTGTCGGCTGCTTGGATTCGGTCGCACGAGTGCAGACATGGAGGTCGGCGTGACAACAGTGGTTCAAGAAGCCCTTGCAAAGGGACGCATGGCTATGCGAGGTGACTTCGTGATGGCCGAGGAGTCATAGCTACCGAAGCTGGGAGAACCATTGTGGCTAGAAAGATCTACCAGATTCATGAGGGCAACCGGCTGGAAGCGATGGAAGAGGCGCCGTACTTGAGCGAGAAGCGCTTCCAGGAGCTGCTCGCGCGCCACCCCGACCTCCTCGCCGGCGACCAGATCGACGACGCCGACCCACGGCGTTTCGTCCTCGTGGCCCGCGAGATCGGGATCCCGACGGAGGAGGGAGCATCAGACCGCTGGTCACTCGACCATCTCTTTCTGGATCAGGATGGCATCCCCACGCTGGTTGAGGTGAAGCGCAGCGCCGATCCGCGGCTGCGGCGCGAGGTCGTGGGCCAGATGCTCGACTATGCAGCCAACGCGGTCGTGTACTGGCCCGTCGACGTGGTCCGCACGCGATTCGAGGAGCGCTGCAAGGCAGATGGCCAGGAGCCGGACGACGTCCTGACGACGCTGCTGACGCCTGAGGGGACCAGCGCCGAGCCGGGGGACGGCCAGGGCGGTGTGGATGCCCCTGATCTCGGACACTTCTGGGAGGAAGTAGAGACGAATCTACAGGCCGGCAGGATTCGGCTGCTCTTCGTGGCCGACCAGGTTCCCCAGGAGCTACGCCGGGTTGTCGAGTTCCTCAACGCCCAGATGCGGCCGGCTCAGGTCCTGGCAGTGGAGGTGAAGCAGTATGAGGGAGGCCGGGCCAGGACGCTTGTGCCAAGTGTGATCGGGCACACGACCCGGTCCGCGGGGAAGAAGCCATCGGTGCCCGGACGTCAGTGGGATGAGCAGAGCTTCCTTGAGGCCCTGGCGCAGGCCAAAGGCGCTCAGGATGCGGAGGTCGCCCGCAAGATCATCAGGTGGGCGGAGAGGCGGATGCCCGACGTCTGGTGGGGTCGGGGCACGCGTGCCGGCGGCTCTATGCCAGGGCTGAACTGCCGTGGCTCCTGGCACCAGTTGATCGAGGTGTGGACGTACGGCCAGATCGAGATCCTCTTCCAGTACATGAAGACAAGGAAGAACGTGTTCAGCACGGAAGACGCACGACGGGAGCTCCTTGCCCGCCTGAACCAGGTGTCGGGCGTGCGGATCGCGGAGAGCAAAGTCGCCCTGCGGCCGTCCATCCCGCTGGCGCTCCTGCGGGAGGAGGCGGCGCTTGGGCAGTTCCTCTCGGCGCTGGACTGGGCTGTAGAGCAGATTGTCAGTGTGGAGAGCTGGTGACCCGATGGGTAGCAATCCGAAGTACGACTGGGACCGCCTGAACCACCTGCAGTTGGGCCGCTATGCCGAGTACTACGCCAAGATGGAGTTTACACTGTACGGTTTCGACGTGTACACGTCCGAAGTCGATGATCGCGGCATCGATTTCGTCATCCGGAGAGACGTGGACCGGTACTACGACGTGCAGGTGAAGTCTGCCCGGAGGCTCAACTACATCTTCATCCGTAAGGACGTCTTCGCGCTGCGCGATAGCCTTCTCGCTGCGGTAGTCCTGTTCCAGCGGTACGAGCTACCCCAGCTCTACCTAATCCCATCGATAGCGTGGCAGCAACCCGACGCGCTTCTGGTGAGCCGAGACTACGAGGGCAAGAAGAGCAAGCCGGAATGGGGGTTCAATCTATCCCAGAGGAACTTGCCGCTGCTGGAGAGGTTTGCGTTTGACAGGATCGTGCAGACGCTGTAGGCAACCGCCAGGCAACACTACTGCGCGTCGGCAGCGCTAGCGCTTCCGACGCCATCGTTCGGCGCCTTGCCATCAGGTTCGTCCTCAAGATCAAACTGCACCAGTTTCGTCGCGTCGAACTCGAGGTACTCGAGTGTGTGTTTGGTGACGCCGACCTCATGAGCTACCAGGAGATCGATCAGCTTCTCTCCGTCGATCAGCGTGATAGGTGCTGCGCCTCGCTCGAACGCGGCGCTCATTGTGCCCCTGGAGAACCCACCTGTCGTGATAATGGTACCTCGCACGGCGCTGAAACGATGCAGCGAGCCGCGGAGCTGGTCCAGGATTGTGCGGTTGATATTGCCGCGATGGCGCTTGACCTGGATTACCTCCCTGACGAAACTGATGCCCAGTTCGATATAGGCAACGAC
>JAKJAE010000020.1 GCA_022707665.1 Chloroflexota bacterium | reverse complement strand
AACCGCCAGCGCACGCGCTGTAGCAGCCCTGCCGCGGGTCTCGAGGGCTCAAGCCTCTGTTGTAGACTCCGTAGCTCATCACGCGCCGTGAGCCCGAACGCCAGCTTGATCCAGTATTCGGTTTCCAGCGGAGAAGCCATACCCCGGGGCGCCAACAGCCGCATCACCTCGGCCATCATCTCAACGCCGGCCCGCAACTGGACCTCCGGCAGCCCCAGCCCGAACGCAGTATGCAATCCCGCGTAAGTCTGCTGCAGATCACGAACCACGTCCGGTGCCAGGGGCAGCGCGTCCGGGCGGGCCTTCGCGGTGTAGGCCCGGCGCCCTGAGCCACTCCAGTAGCCGCGGCCCAAGCTCTCGCGGGCCGACAGGAAGGCGGCCTCCGCGCGCACAAAGGCACGCTGCCCCGGAACGTTCAGCCGCTGCCCACACCCGCTACAGACAACCCAATCGCCCTCATCGGGCCACGCCAACTCAGCCTGACAGATCGGGCACACATTTGCGGCGCTGTCGTCGGTCTCCACCAGCTAACCTGGAACCGGGATCTCCACGGTCATCAGCGAGTTGAAGAACATCGGCGTCCAGTAGTCGTATTCCTCAACCGTCGCCCCCTGGGCCGCCACAGTAAGCTGTCCCTCTCCCCAGTAGATAACTCGGATCCATCGCTTGCGCCGCGCCTCGCCCTCGGAGAACTTCACCTTTGCCTCGAACATGATCAAGGTCGGTGTCACCGTCTCGTCCTGCGACTCGACTTCTACGTCAGGCAGGGAGTTGAGCCCGGCGGAAAACCCCTTGCGCAGGAGCGGCACATCCTTCTTCGTAACCTTGTGCTCGAGGACAACCTTCTCAGTCGAGATACACGTGTCGTAGCGATCGGGATAGGGCGTGTAGATCGCGCCCTTGTGACCGTCCGTCATCTCCAACTTGCGCCAGTCACTGGGAATCCATATCGAGTACCCACCCTCATGATCTATGTGCTTGTAGACGCCTCGATAGCGTGGGCCTGGTCTATCCTGGGGCATACTTCCCTCCAACAGTGAGATTCCGTCTGAGACGGTTATATATGGTGTGTCGCCAGATGTCAACAGATGCCATGGGGGGGCTTCGGCTACATCCCCTGCAGCGCCCGAAGCACCTCTCGAGCGGGGTTGCCGTGATCCTCGCCACTACTCAGCCGGTCGATCTGACTCGCCATCCGTGCAAGCTCGCCAATCGCCGCATCCCGGTTCAGTGCGGCGGGGGTTTCGCCGAACAGCCGCTCGAAGTTACCGTGATAGATCCGCGCCAACACATCCGGTGGCAACCCAAATCCTCGGAACCCCGTGAGATCCGGTTCACGCCAGTTCACCAGCGCCTCCGGGGGCTCGAAGAAAGTGTCCTTCTCCAGATACATACGCACAGCCCACGCCGTGCCTAATGCGTGTTCCATCCCCTCCGGACGAGACAGTCCCCACGTTGCGATGTCCGTGCCGTACACCAGGCGGTCTCCATAGTCGATGAAAAACCGCTTAGCGGAATCGTAGTTGCGGGTAAAGTTGCTGATCATCTCGTTGCCCGGAGTGAGGTCAAAACAAACACTGGGGTGCCGGTCCAGAAAGGCCGCGGCGCGGCCGAGATCCGCAGAAAGGAAGTAGAAGTGCGCCAGAACCAGCTTGAGCGTCGGGTGCCGCGCAAGCACGTGGTCCACCTCCGCATACAGCGCCTCCTTGGTCGGGAATGTGCCATCGCCATAGAACCATCCACGTTCCTTGGCCCAAGGAGAGGCATGCGCTTCATCCCAGTCCTCCTCCGGATCCGCGACATGGAAGATGACCGGCATATCGTGTCGTTCAAGCGCTGCCCACAGTCCCTCGTAATGGGGCGCATCAAGCGGGATCGGCACCTGCTTTCGGAAGGTCGGCTTCCCTTCGATGAGCTTTAGACCATCAAAGCCCATCCACTTCAGCACATCGATCTGGCGCGCCAATGTCGTCGACATCGCCTCGGCATCCACCGCAGTCCAGTCGATCGTCCCCCAATCCTGGCCCGGCTGCACCTTGTCGACGAGCACCTGGCTATAGTCAAGCCCGCCGGATAGGTAAACCTTGTCAGGGGCCAAAGCCTTGAAGTAGATCAGGGCGGCGTTCTGGTTCAGGGTCCCAGGAAACGGCACGCTGACGAGGTTGACCTTGGTGAACGGAACAGCATCCATGATTTTGAGGATGTCGCCCATATGCTCCGGGCTGGCGAAGTGAATGTGCCCATCAATGACGGGAATCCCGAGGAAATCGAACTCCATACATGTCTCCTATGGCCGCACTAATGCTTACCACTCGACGCCGGAGAAAAAGCAGGGAAGCGCCCAGCCGCGGGTTCAGCTCCCGGAAAAGAGCGCGTTGGCGAGTCTCGACTGGTAGAAAACCGCCGACCCGTCGTAGTCGTGACGCAGCATCACGTCGCGCCGGTTACCACCATCGCCTTGCCCATCAAGTCCCGTACCTGCACCGTCGTACAATCTTACGCAGAGTATACATCTGCCGCTTGGAAACCGGAAGTCCCGTCACTTGGGGGAGGCCGGGACTGGCTAAAGGAAGAAGGAGCTGACTACGCAGCGTGAGCCGGCCCGCAGGCCGGCTCACGCTGCGAACTCAGATATCGGGACCGTCAACGCCCTTAGACGTTAGCCGCCACTGGAGCGATAACGTGGACGCGTGGAGGGACAACCTCAATCGCCTGTAGATCACGGGACTCGAAACGTGGGGCAGGTATCGCGATCATGGCCAAGGTCGGATACCCACCCATCCTTCGATTGAGGTCACCGGTTCGTAGTCAGTCACGACTGTTCCATCGGGCAACGTCCACCGCACCGTGACCGCTGCGCCTATAACGGGTTTCCGATTGGCATCACGTACGTAGACCATGCCCATAACCCTATCCGGACTCGATGAAGAACGCCCGATATAGGCCAACCGCACGCGGCTCACCCACATTGAAATAGGATCATTGGCAGCCAATACCGGGAGGGCGACGAGGGACACCAGAATACCTAGGGCGACAATGAGGAATACCTTGGCTTTCATCCGACACGGTCCTTTCAGAAAAAGGAGCTACACCTAATCCACCTTGTTACGACGCAACAAGCGCGCAAAGGATGCGGCGAGATGCCCGGAGTACAACAACGAGTCTTTGAGCTCCCGGGCGCAGTTGCCGATTTGAGTCAACCCAAGTATCGTAAGGGCATCGTCCCAGGCGACCTATCACGAGAGATCCCGTGAGATGACGTCGACCCTGTATCGTCTCGTCAGAAAGAAGGCACACTATGGGCTTGGAGTACGTTGATACCAACATCGGCGGCATTGGTCACCTCCTGACGGCGACCTATCCCACCGTCTATCGCCCCTACGGTATGGTGGGGGTCAGTCCCCAGTTCGACCCGGCGGTCAGCGACCGCTATCTGGCAGACCACATTTGGGGCTTCCCGGTGCCGGTGCAGGGCCACCGCAATTCCGCCAGCCCGCTCTTGATGCCGGTAACCGGTTCCCCAGCCCCAACCATCGAGAACTGCGCCTCTCTGTTTGACCACGACTTTGAGACAACGGCGCCCCACTACTACCATGTGCTGCTGGAACGCTATGATATACGGGCAGACTACACCGTTACCCGGCACGGCGTGGTCTATCGCTTTGTCTTCCCCGAAGCACAGAATCTGTGTCTGCTACTGGCGCCCCGCCGTGCGAGCATCCACAGGGCCGATGAGAGAATCATCGAAGGTCACCAGGAGCTGGGCGGCGGCGCAGCCGGCTACTTCAGCATCGGCTTCGACCGCCCCGTGTCCAGCCGCGACCAACTCCAGTCCGGCATCAGGCTCCGCTTTGCAGGTGCAGCGCCCATTGAAGTGCGCATCGGCGTCTCGTTCATCGACACTGCGCAGGCGCGGCGCAACCGGGAGAACGAGCTTGGCGACCGCCCCTTTGCCCAGCTGGTAGAGGACGCCCTGCGGGAATGGCAGGCCGCTCTCGCGCAGATCCAGGTCGAGGGCGGAAACGAGAGGCAACGCCGCACCTTGTACTCCGCCCTCTACCGGTACATGGGTCGTATGCAGAACATCACCGAAGAAGGACGCTACTTCAGTGGCTACGACGGCCAGGTGCACTCTGGGGAGCCCGACTTCTACGTGGGCGACCAGATCTGGGACACGTTCCGAAGCGCCCATCCGCTGCGGGTACTGATCGACCCGCAACGGGAACTCGATATGATCCGCTCCTATATCCGGATGGCAACCCAGTCCGGTTGGCTGCCCCGATTCCCGCAGGTCGGCGGCGACGTCCCCTGCATGCTCGGTCATCACACCGTCGCTGCCATCGTCGATGCCTACCGCAAAGGCTTGACCGATTTCGATGTTCCCCAGGCCTACGCCGCGATGCGCCAGCGCCTGACAGAGGCGACCAGCCTGCCGTGGCGCAATGGCCCCTTGACCGAGCTCGACCACGTCTACACCGAAAAGGGGTTCTTCCCGGCATTGCGACCGGGAGAGAACGAGACCGTGCCGGAGGTCCATCCCTTCGAAGGGCGACAGGCAGTCGCCGTCACCCTCGAATGCAGCTATGACGCCTACGCCGTGGCCCTGATGGCTCGCGAGCTGGGCCATCAGCAGGATTACCTAACCTTCCTCGAGCGGGCCCGCAACTATCGCAACCTCTACAACCCGGCCAACGGCTTTATGGCCCCACGCAGCGCCGATGGCGAGTGGATCCGACCCTTCGATCCCAAGCTGTCCGGTGGGCAGGGTGGTCGCGCGTACTATGCGGAGTGCAACGCCTGGACCTACACCTGGAGCGTGCAGCACGATGTCGCCGGGTTGGTCGACCTGATGGGAGGGCGTGAAGCCTTTGTGGCCCGCCTCGATCAGCTCTTCATCGAGCCCTGCGGCAACGCCAAGTACCACTTCCTCGGGCAGTTCCCCGACTCGACCGGTCTGATTGGCCAGTTCGTCACCGGCAACGAGCCCAGCTTCCACATCCCGTACCTTTACAACTGGGCCGGTGCGCCGTGGAAGACCCAGCGCCGCATCCGCCAGATCATGGACATCTGGTTCGACGATACCCCGCTGGGCATCTGCGGTGACGAGGATGGAGGTGCAATGAGCGCGTGGCACATCTTCAACTCGATTGGCTTCCTGCCCACGTGTCCTGGAGAGCCCTACTATGCCCTCGGCAGCCCTGTCTTTGAGCGCATCGAGCTTCATCCGCCCGATGGCCCCACGTTCACCCTTAATGCCGAGGGGTGTAGCCCCCAGAACAAGTACATCCAGAGCGCCATCCTCAACGGTGTGCCCCACGAGCGACCGTGGTTCCCCCACAAAGCCGTTCATAGCGGCGGGGAGCTCACCCTTGTGATGGGCCCGCGTCCGAATACGTCCTGGGGCAGTCGTCCCGAGGATGCACCTCCCTCAATGAGTGACCGCTAGACCGTTCCCCAGCATGGAGATGAAGATGCCAGAGAAAGCGCTATCTACACAGTCGATCCTGACCGCCGGTGCGTTGAGCGTGGGGTTCGAGCAGACACCCGATGGAATCAGGGTACAGAGCCTGCTTGACAGGTCCACAGACTGCGAGTTCCTGTCCGCCTCGCCGCTACCCCTGTTTACGCTCAAATTGCGTCACTGCGAAACGAAAGAGGAGATCCAGCTCGACGCCGGTTCGGGCTGGGGCCAGGTGGCGATCGAGCATACCGCCGGCGGCGCCGAGTTGAGCTGGCAGCAGGCGAAAGTGGCGGGGATGCGCGTCGTGGTTCGCCTCACGACCGACGACGAAGCAAGCGCCCTGCGTTGGAGCCTGCGAGTGGACAACCGGAACCCGGAGTGGAGCGTCTGGCGCGTGGTCTTCCCCCAGGTCGCCGTCACCGAGCTGGGTCCGGGCACAAAGGTTTTCTTTCCGCGTGCGCCCGGCGAGGTGCAAACGGGGCTCTGGCAGCGCGAGTTCCATCACCAGGGACTCTACCCCGAGCCCTGGACCACGATGCAGTTTATGGCGGCCTACGATGAGCAACGCAAGACCGGCCTCTACGTGGCGCTGCACGACCCCAATGCCAGCGCCAAGGACATCTCGGTGGCCAGCAGCCCGGAGGAACGCACCGTCATCTTCACCTTTGACCATCCCGCGGAGGACATGGGGGTCGGCGGCAATGACTTCGCCCTGAGCGGCGAGGCCATTTGGCAGTTGCTCCGCGGTGACTGGTTCGATGCTGCCCTGATCTACCGGTCCTGGTTGCGCCGCGAGGCTCGCTGGTTCCCTGAGCTGGGCCGCGAGGGTCGTGAGGATACGCCGCAGTGGATGCGGGAGTTGCCCGTCTGGACGCAGGCCTGGGGCGACCGGGCGCAGGTGGTTGCAAAGGTGAAGGCATTTGCCGAATACATGGATGTGCCGGTCGGCTTCCACTGGTACAGCTGGCACCAGATCCCGTTTGACAACGACTACCCCCACTACTTCCCGGTGACGGAGGGCTTTGCTGAAGGAGTTCGCGAGCTCCAGCAAGCGGGCATCTACGTGATGCCCTATATCAACGGGCGTCTGTGGGATATGCATGACAGGGGTGTGGAAGACTACCAGTTCACCAGCGTTGCCTTGCCCGCGGCAACCAAGGATGAGCAGGGACAGCCCTACGAGGAGAGGTACGGCAGCAAGGAGGCGGACGGCAGCCCGGTGCGCTTTGCCGTGATGTGTCCCGTCACCGAGCTGTGGCAGGATCGCATCCGCTCCATCTGTCTGCGGTTGTTCGACGAGTACCACGTTGACGGCGTCTACATCGACCAGATATCCGCTATGTCGCCCAAGCTGTGCTTCGACACGACACACGGGCATCCGCTGGGTGGAGGGCACTGGTGGGTCGAGGGGTACTGGGCGATGTTGCAGGCCATCCGCGACGCTATGCCCGAGGGAGCTATGCTCACCAGCGAGTGCAACTCCGAACCGTTCGCGCGCTGGTTCGACGGCTACCTCACGTGGACCTGGCAACACGACGGTCAGGTGCCGGCCTTCATGGCAGTCTATGGCGGCGCCATCCAGATGTTTGGACGTGCTTACGGTGGCGGAGAAACCAAGAGCCTGGCATTGCGCATGAAGGCCGGACAACAGCTCGTCTTCGGCGAACAGATCGGGTGGATTGGCCCCGAGATCATCAACGAGGGGGAGAGTGCTGCCTTCCTGCGACAAGTGGTCAGACTGCGCTGGCGTCTGCGGCGCTACTTCGCCGCCGGTGAGATGTGCCGACTGCCGCGGCTCGAGGGCGAAATCCCAACCGTACGCGCCGACTGGCAGTGGAGGGAGAACTGGTGGGTGACAACCGACGCCGTGATGACAGGGGCGTGGCGACTGCCTACAGAGAACAAGCTGGTCCTGATGTTTGTCAACGTCAGCGATTCGCCCGTCTCCGCACAATTCCACTTCGATGGGCGCCAGTACGGAGTCGAAAGCCAACAGGTTCGCGTGACCATCCTCGATCAAGAGAGCACGCTAGACACTTTCGTCGCACCGAATGCCTTTGATCGAGAGCTCAAACTCCCACCCGGTACGGCGTACGCGTGGGAAGTATGCTCAATGCGGTGAGCTGACGCTCGTTATGGGCTCGAGTGTAAACAGGGCCTGAGGCAGCCACCTTGGGGATGCGCTGTCGTCGATGAGCGACGGGGAGCATAGATTGATCGCAGATACCGGGCAACCGGAATCGCGATGCCGGGCACAAGCCCCAGACCGCGATACGGACTGTCGACATCGCTAGCCGGACCTGTGATCCGCCTGAAGCAATGGGGCAGACGAGGCTGATCTCCGGGGTGCGTTCTAGTTCTGGGGCAGCAGTCTCAGAATGAGCGCGCGATAGTGTGGCCGAAGTTCGGCAAGCTGCGTCGGGACATCGTGCCCGTTCTGGAACACACCCAACGTCGGTGCAGTTTAGCCGAAACGCACTACAATGACGCCCTGTCGTTGAAATCGCCCCGAAAGAGGATCAGTATGCAAGATACGCGACGTACCCTGATATGTGTCATTATCGTGGCTTCGGCTCTTGCCCTGGCCAGCTCCTGCCGGCCCACGCTCAGAGACACGTCGGCTCCTGCGACGGTGGGCCCAGAGCTGCCGGACGCGACGGAGCCCACCGAATCCCCGTCGCCGACGATCCTGCCCACGGAAGCCCAGGAACCGAGTGAGGACGAAGTCTACGCTACTGTTGTAGCGGCTCTGCTCGCGCTCTATTCAGAACCCAACCGTATGACTGACACAACGTCTGTAGGTGAAGCCCAGCCGACGACGAACGTGATCGAGTTCGTGCCGCCCGACAGAAAGCGCATTGCGAGTGCCGACCAAGGGGTGGAATACATCGTGATAGGTGACGATGTCTATGCTAACACCAAAGACACGGGCACGTGGGAGAAGACCCAGATCCCTGGGTCCACCTTCCTTGGGGATGGAGAGGTAACCGCCGAGACGATCCGTACGACAGTCAGTGACGCGCGTTGGCTCCGTAGTGAGGTTCTGGATGACACAGCTGTGGCGGTGTACAGCTACAGCAGCACTTCCAGGTCAGGCGACGTAGACCTGCACAGTCAGACAGAGCTGTGGATAGGCCAGGACGATGGTCTACCCAAGAAGATGTCCGTGACGGGTGAGACGCTCTCGGTCTCGACCGACCCCTCGACAGGCGTGAGTACGCAGAAGGCTGTACAGGCCCGGTCGACAATCTTGATTGAATTCGACACCACCATTCGGATCGAGCCACCGATCCCCTAGGGTACGCGGGCACGAGTTGTGGGCGTTGTAGACCTCTTCGGCGTGAGCCAGGCCCTCCCTTCGTGGGGCGCCTCACCTGCGGGCCAGTATATTCGGGCCTTCTGGAGAAGGGGACTCAGGTGACCAATGCAACTCGCCAAAGCGCACAACGGATCGGACGCCTACTGTGAATGCACGCCGCTGCCCGCGAGATAGCGGTTGCTATCTCGCGGGCGACCTCGGAGCGTTTCTGATTACCCCGCGCTCGACCAGAAACACCTATTGCTGACTACCGCGTCTGGAAGAGCTCGACCACCTCACCGTTGGGGCCCTTGAAGAAGGCGACGGTCGCCTCAAGATCGGCCAACTTGACGTCTTTGGGCTCCATGGTCACCTCGAAACCTGCCTGGCGGACAGGTTCGATGGCAGCCGCCGCATCTGCAGTGGCCAGCGCAAGATGGACCAACGGATCATTGGCGGCCGGGCTGCCCGCGACCGGGCTATTCGCTGTGGGTCCAATCAACTCGATATGGCTACCATCCCCCACATCCAGTAACATCATGCGACGTTCCGGGGGACCCCATTCCGCGGCGACCTGCATGCCCAGGACCTCCAGGTAGAGGCGCAAAGACGCGTCCCAATCTCGCGTTTGGATAGTGATGTGGTGCAACCCACAGGTTTTGGCAACAGTGTTGGACATTCGTTCTCCTCCGTTTTGTCACAAAGCAACGATGATGGTCTGGCGCTAACAACGAACTCGCGCGGATGATAGTCCAGACTGGGACGAGAGCAACCGTGCCTCGGCAGAGGCGAACTAGCAATCCTCCACCCTGGTGTCATCTGGAGACTGCCGCCTCAGTCTGTCCATAGCGGAACACCGGGCAACCAGACCGACGATGGTCATCCGCCCATTTCCACGTGCTGTAGACGACGAACCGGTCTCCTGAGAGTTCCGTCGCCGATTGCTTCACCTGCTGCTCCGTTGATCCTGGATAGAGTCTCAGCACATCGTCTGCGTGACCACCGTAAAGAGCGCGAACCGCTTGAGCGTAGGCTGCCGGCGTCGGTTCCTGCTCACCCAGGAGGGCGCGGTAGTTCATCTCCTCGGAATTCCAACCGACCATCAGGGGAACAAGGGCATGCGCGCCAGCGGCGACGATCTCGGCAGGAAACTTGGGGAAGAAATGCCCATCGATTGTCCCGGGGAAATCTCGCGCGCCCATCCCTCGGGTGGCATCCAGCAGCCTCTCGGCTGGCAGCGCACGCAAGTCCGCGATCGACGTTGCACCGACGGTCTTGGCGAACGCCACCCAGAGCTGTTCGACCTTCTCCAGTGGGAAGGGCGGCAGGGCATCGAGCCCGCCGCTCGATCCAATCACACCGGAGATCAGATCTCGGGACAGGGGCGATACCATCTGAGCGTGGGCAGAGATCGAGCCAGCCGACTCGCCTGCGATGGTCACCCTGTCCGGATCGCCGCCGAATGCAGCGATATTGTCGCGCACCCACAGAAGCGCCGCGTGCTGGTCCAGGAATCCGTAGTTGCCCGAGCCCTGGTACGGCGATTCGGCGCTCAACTCGGAGTGGGCAAGGAAGCCGAAGATATTCAGACGGTAATTGACAGCCACCGCCACAATACCTCTGCGGGCCATCTGTGCACCGTCATAGCGCGGCTCTGAGCCATCGCCGGCCAGGAAACCGCCGCCGTAGAAGTAGACCAGCACCGGCAAGCGAGCACCAGCAAACGGATCCGGTGTCCAGACATTCAGGTAGAGACAGTCCTCGCTCACTCCGTTGGAGCGGAAGCTCATATCGCCGAAGAGGGGGAGTTACATGGCACGCGGCCCGAAGCGGACCGCCTCGCGGGTACCCGACCAGGCCTTCGCCGGTTGTGGGGCCCTCCACCGCAGATCGCCTACCGGCGGGGCCGCAAAGGGAATGCCTTTGAAACTATGGACGCCTATCGTATCGTCGAAGACGCCCGAAACCTTGCCGTGAGAGATCGTTACTGGAGATGCCATGGGTCTGCAGTGATCCTTTCACCAGTGCTTGACTGAGCTGATGTCTGAGGGTTCGCAGGTCCGACTTCAGTCGTTCCTGTGCCTCAGCAGGCGGCAGCAGAACCGGCCAATCGATTGCTACGAGCCAACTCTCACCTATTGTGCTCGCTGCTGCGCGGTGTCAAGCAACCAATCACTGAAGCTCACGAAACAAAAAGCGGGGAACCCCAGAGGTTCCCCGCTATGAGCCGACCACCTGTCCCGCAGCCCTACGTTAAGCTGAGAAAGGAGGTCGTGAGTGTCTACGCCAACACTAAGGCGTTCGCTTCAGATTGTCGATCAGACTCCGAATGATCTGGGGCACATCGATACCGGTACTGGATGACCGGCGGATGACGCGCTTGTTGAACCGCTGCTCCCAGTCCTTATATACCTGTCGTTCCACATCTGCCATCAAGAAGCTGTCCATCTGTATCTCCTTCTGACCCTTGGGTCATCTCGTGTTATCGAAATCCAGGACAAGACCGCACAAGATCCGGAGATAGCCCCTTGCGCCTCGTGGGCCGCTTCCGCTGACACCTTCTTACCTCTGGTCAGGCGCCACGAATCTGCGGCATCACATAAGCAACAAAAAAGGACACTCCAGAGTCCTGAGCGTCCTTCTTCCACGCCTACGAGGTTAGCTGTCGGGCTCGGGTCAAAGAAGTAACCCTGAAGAAGCTGGCGCACGAGTGCACCTACCTCCAATTCGCCCCTTAAGTGGTTCCCCCGCTGCTACTGCATTAGGCGACAACTGCTCAACTTGTTCAAGTCCATCGAGGGACTTTATTCTCCCTCAACCACACAGTATTATACACGACGATCGACAGACTTATGTTAACAGATTGTTAAGATCCATCAAGACGCACTGCCGATCGATTGAGAGCCTGCACCCGTGGGTGGCCGCACCGGTCACTGAACGCATGATCTCCAGGAGAGCCTTGGAGAAGGACTCAGACGGCTGCCTCATAGGGTTCATCCACCCAGTTGAGTGCATCTTGGCTGGGCGCAGATCGCCTCTACACTGGGATCAACCCGCATGGAGGTGCTGTGATGCGCAGAGTCATCCGGCTGGATCCTCGTTTCTCGAGTGTGGCTCGTCGCTTGGGCGTTGGTCGGTGCGTCTGTAGACGGATGGCCTCTGCCATCCTGCTGGTTCTGGTCCTGGTCATCGCAGGTTCGCTTCTGTCGGACACGCGCGTGATCGCCCGGGATACAGGATCCGTAGGGGACCCGCCGGTGCCCGCTGCTGCCGGGGGCGGCGGATACGCCAGGGGGTTCACGCCGCCGGATATGGATCTCTCTTACCTGGGCGCCTGGTCGCTGACGGTGAGTGCCTCTTACACGGGGACGCTGCCCGTGGCCTTCGACTGGCGCGTGGTCAACGGCGTCAACCACGTCTCGCCTGTGAAGAACCAGGGCGCATCAGCCTGCTGCTACGCCTTTGCGGCCCTGGGCAACGTAGAGTCGAGGGAGTTCATCTACGGCGCCGCATCGCTGCCCGACTATGCCGAGCGGCATGTCCGTGATTGCAGTTGGGATGCCCTCGACCCCGGGTCGGGCTGGGACCCCAGTGACGGCGGCAACTACCTGATGGTCGCCAACCACCTGGCGCAGATGGGGACGGTGCTGGAGTCGGACCTGCCCTATACAACGACGCTGGGCTTGCCATGCCCCACCGACGTGAGCTACCAGACCACGCTGCTGGGCTGGGAGCTGATGTCGGGCCCCACCGCGGTCACCTCGGCAACGCTGAAGGCGGCGATCATCGATCACGGGCCGGTCTATTCCTCGATCTACGCTGGAGATGCGAATAATCCCGCCTGGGACGCGGCCTTCGGCACGTATGACGGCTCGAGCGTCTTGGTCTACGATGGCGGACAGATCACGACGAACCACGCCGTGCTGGTCGTCGGATGGGACGACACCCTCACGCACGACCAGGGCCACGGCGCGTGGATCGTCAAGAACAGTTGGGGCACTGACTGGGGCGACGACGGTTACTTCAGGATCGCCTACGGTCCGGATGACGGCTACGGCGCGGCGGGCCTGGGATCGCACGTGGCCTACATGACGGACTGGCAGCCCTATGACGAAGAAGGCACGCTGTGGAGCTACGACGAAGCGGGCTGGCGCGGCCATGTCGGCTACGTGGGCAGCACCACGGCCTGGGGAGCCAATGTCTTCACCGCCACCGCGCAGACGCGCGTGACCCGTGTTGAGTTCTGGACGGTGGATGCGATGGAGCGTGTCGACATCGCGCTCTACGACGATTTCGGCAATGGTCCGGTTGGACCACCGCTGTGGCAAAGCCAGGGGCATCGCTACGACCACGCCGGTTATCGATCAGTCCCGGTCAATCCGCCGCTCGCGTTGGAGGCCGGGGCGCGTCTGGCTGCCGTAGTGCGGTTCGTCGCGCGAACCACCCAGAAGCCCGTTCCGATTGACACGTTGAGCTCGCAGGACGGCAACTCGTGGATCAGTTCGAACGGCACGGGGTGGACGCCTTACAGCGATGTCGGGATCCGCCTGCGCACCTCGGCGGCACTCCCAGATGTGGCGATCGTCAAGACGGTGTCGGGGAGCGAGGTGGGGCCGGGTGACTTGATCACCTTCACGCTGGCGGTCGCCAACATCGGTGGTGGAATTGCCAGTAACGTCGTCGTCACGGACGTGATGCCCGCGCAGGTCGTGGAGACGACGGTGGCGAGCACCTTGGCGATCACCGCGGCGGGCACCGCCGACTACATGTGGATGGTCGAACCGTTGGCGAGCGGGCCTGGCGGCGTGATCACCATCACGGGGCGGCTCACCGACACCTACGCTGCAGGCGAAGTCTTTGAGAACCGCGCGTTGATCTTCGATCCGCTGGACGTGACGCCAGCGAACAACGTCAGCGTCGCCAGGGTGGGGTTGAGAAAGGTCTATCTGCCGTTGACGATCCGTGGTCTATGACGGCCACAACCGTCCATCATTCAGTCCAGGATCGCTGGGCGGCGCCTGCGTCGGAAAGCGGGGGCGGTTGCCCATCTGGTGTCCCGGGGAGTTGGTGCTTGCGAGGATGTCCATTGCGCGCTCTGTGTCGCGAGAGAGGCACCCGATAGGGATCCCTCACCAACACAGGCCATGAGTGGGGCAGAGTCTCCACTCCTCACTCCCCAGATAACAAAGAAGAGCTCTCTTGCACTAGAGAGCTCTTTCACTTGTGGCGGGAGCGACGGGATTTGAACCCGCGATCTTCGGCTTGACAGGCCGACATGTTAAACCACTACACTACGCCCCCACGACGTGCAACATCATACCATGGGCCTCCAAAATGTCAACCCCTTTTCGCCCGTGAGCCCTTCCCCTGCGTCTTCTGCCGTTCGCCTTCCAACCCTAGGACAAGCATCACTTGAGACCAGGCCTGGCCTGTGTTACCGTTGTGGGACATTCACCCTGGAGGATCCGGAGAGCTATGCATACCGAAGATTACATCCGACTGGAAGATACACACGGCACCAACACCTATCACCCCATCGATGTCGTGATTGAGCGGGGTGAAGGAGTCTGGGTCTGGGACGTCGAGGGCAAACGCTATCTGGACTGCCTGAGCGCCTATTCGGCGCTCAACCAGGGCCATCGGCACCCCCGCATCGTCCGGGCTCTCATCGATCAGGTGGATCGTCTGACCCTCACATCCCGCGCCTTCCGCAACAACCAGTTTCCACTCCTCGCCAAAGAGCTCTGCGCGCTGACCGGCTACGATATGATGCTCCCAATGAACTCAGGGGCAGAAGCGGTCGAGGCCGCTGTTAAAGCTGCCAGACTCTGGGGTTACCGGGTCAAGGGGATTCCCGATGGCAAGGCCGAGATCATCACGTGCGGGGACAACTTCCACGGACGCACCATCACCGTGATCTCCTTCTCAACCGAGCCACTCTACCGCGATGGCTTCGGCCCTTTTACTCCCGGGTTCAAGTCAATTCCCTTCGGCGACGCTAGCGCGCTCGAAGCAGCGATCACGCCCAACACCGCCGCCTTCCTCGTAGAGCCCATCCAGGGCGAGGCTGGCGTCAACGTGCCGCCCGACGGCTACCTCCGCAAGGTCCGTGATATCTGCACCCGCAACCGGGTGTTGCTCATCGCCGATGAGATCCAGACAGGGCTGGGACGCTGTGGCCAGCTCTTCGCGAGCGATTGGGAAGAGGTCACGCCTGATCTCATCACCATCGGGAAAGCCCTCTCTGGTGGCATGATGCCCGTGTCTGCCACCGTCGGCATGCGCGACGTTATGGGGCTCTTCACACCCGGAATGCACGGCTCCACGTTCGGGGGTAATCCCCTCGCCAGCGCCGTAGCGCGCGAGGCACTGCGCGTCATCGTCGAGGAAGAGCTACCCCGCCGCTCTCGTGAGCTGGGGGCCTACTTCCAGCAGGCCATCCGTGACCTCAACAGCCCCCACATCGCGGAGGTTCGCGGGAAAGGACTCCTCATAGGTGTGGAGTTCCACCCTGAAGCGGGGCACGCCCGGAACTATGCCGAGGCGCTCAAAGAGCGTGGCGTCCTCGCCAAAGACACCCACGGCGCCGTTATCCGCTTCGCGCCGCCCCTCGTGATCTCACGCGAGGAGATCGACTTTGTCGTCGAGCAGTTCGCAGCCGTCCTCGCCACAGCGCCTTACCCGGCACCAGAGTCCTTGCGGATGCGTGCAGCAGAACCCCAGCCGGCGGAGTAATCGCCGTCCGTGCGACCAACAAGCAATAGAAGAACGCCGGGCCTTTGTAGGCCCGGCGTTCTTCTCATCATCTACCCGGCCGGCGGTTTCCGGGCAGACCCATGGGCACACCTATGCTGCGCGAAGGGACGTGCCTGGTGCACGTACTCCACGCGCCACGGTTGATCCACAGTCAACGACATGCAGATGGCGCCGTTGCTTCCGACGCCCTGCCTACAAGACAGCAACAAGAGGTCGTTTGATCGACCCGATCGGCCTGATCGACCCGATCGGCCTGTCCCCGGCTACCCGCGACGGCGCAGGAAAGCAGGGATCTCGATATTGTCGCGATCGGCAACCTGAGCGCTGAATAGCTCGCTTGGCTCAGAGCGTCGCTGCGTTTGTGGTGCCGCAACCGCACCAGACGCTCTGACCGTCGCGATCTCGGGCTCCTTGTCGTTATCAAATCCTGTGGCGATCACTGTGATCCGGACTTCATCGGCCATCGCCTCATCGATAACGGCACCGAAGATCAAGTTCACATCAGGATGTGCCGTTTCGCGGATGATCGACGCGGCCTCATTGACCTCAAACAGCGTCATGTTAGGACCGCCCGTGATGTTGAACAGGATGCCCCGCGCCCCATCGATCGTAATGTCGAGCAACCGGCTGGAGATCGCCTGCTGCACGGCCTCGACAGCGCGCTTCTCGCCCGAGGCACGGCCGACCGCCATCAGGGCGGCGCCACCCTCCAGCATGATCGACTTCACGTCAGCGAAGTCCAGATTGACCAGCCCGGGCACGGTGATCACCTCGGTGATACCCTGAATGCCCTGCCGCAACACATCATCGGCCACACCAAAGGCCTCGGTCAGGCTGACCCGCTTCTCGGTGATCTCCAGTAGCCGGTCGTTGGGAATCACGATCAGCGTGTCAACGACCTGCTTCAGGGCTTCAATTCCTTCAGCAGCCACGCGGTTGCGCTTGGCGCCCTCGAAGGTGAACGGCCGTGTCACCACACCAATGGTCAGGGCCTTGATCTCCTCCTTGGCAATACGCCCGATAACCGGAGCGGCACCTGTGCCCGTGCCGCCCCCCATACCGGCCGTGACGAAAACCATGTCGGCCCCTTGCAGGACCTCACGGATCTCATCCTGCGATTCCTCAGCGGCCTTCCGGCCCTCCTCGGGGTTGCCACCTGCGCCCAGACCACGCGTGACCGAGTCCCCGATGCGCAGGCACTTGGGCGCCTGTGACAACATCAGGGCCTGCGCGTCGGTGTTGACAGCGATGAACTCAACGCCCTGCAGCCCTTCCACAATCATGCGGTTCACCGCGTTACTGCCGCCACCACCGCAACCCACGACCTTGATCTGTGCGAAATTCTCGGCCCAACCCACCATCTCAGGACCTCCTTGCCTTTGCGGTCTCGCTGGTCTCAAAGGTGCCACCTTTGAGCTTGCTGCCTTCCAACTCTGTCCCATGGGTCTCGATCCCATACGCCACCATCCTTCCGCTTGCACCAATCAGGGCATAGCTCCACCGGTGTAGGTCTATCACACCGCAACGGGGAGTCAGCAGGTGCTCCCCAATCTTGACCTTGTGACCCGCGGGCCCGCTCTATGGGAGCAGGTTCCGCAGCCACCCTCCGAAGCGCTTCAACCAGGGTGTACGTACCGTTCGCCAACCACCTCCCTCTTCCCACAGTGGGGTCCACTTTACCAGCCCGACTGCGACTGCGGCGTCGGGGCCACTCACCTTGTCAGTCAGCCCGGAAATCCCCCTGGGGATTCCGATCTGTACGGGCAGCTCAAAGATCGTGCGCGCAAGGTCGCGCATTCCCGGGAGCTGCGCTGTTCCACCACACAGGACAATCCCTGCGGGCAATAACCCATCGTAACCCGAACGCTTGATCTCCTGCTGCACGCTCTCCAGGATCTCCTCACAACGCGCCTGGATGATCTCGGCCAGTTTCCAGCGCGGGATGGGAACCGGATTGCCTTCACCAAACGACGAGACCGTAAAACGCTCGTC
>JAKJAE010000209.1 GCA_022707665.1 Chloroflexota bacterium | reverse complement strand
ACTGCGACCATGCCCGCAAAGTCACCATACGGGGTCCCAAAGGCCTGCCCTTCCACCACGGTCAGGCCGGTGACCTGCGCCTCTTCCGTGAAGTACCCGCCATTGACCACCAGCAAAGCCCCAAGTCGCTGGGCCCAAACGCTCACCGGATAGGCGACGCCAGGAGAGTATTCCACCCGCAGCGTCACTGCGTGGGGATCCAGTCTCGCGATGCTCACACGTTCCGTGAGTTGGCCCGCCAGCACATCGACGCTTCGCACCTCGATCCCGGGATGGATAGAATGCCAACCCGTATCCGGCGGCTGGGGTGTGATCGTGGGCTGGGGCAGAAAGGTCGGCATAAGCGTCGCCGGACTCTCGGGGCGCAAGGTCGATTCCGCCGGCAGCGTCAAGACACTGCACGCTGCCGTTACAGTGACACAGAGCCCCAACAGAACCAACCGATGGTGCCTTGCCATTGCCGGGGAAGTATAGCCGACGCCTTCCGGGGGTCAACGTCCCACGGACGGAGCTGGCCCGAGGAGGGGCCAGGCACGCCGGCCCCCTGACCCGGTCAGGCCTGACCGGGTCTGGCCTGCAAGCGCACCCGGGGCTCCGACATCGTCAGCGACAATCCGAATGCTACGATATATGCCACGGCCGAGATGCCGAAGAGCACACGGAATCCAGCCCAATCGACGATCAGGCCACTCGCCATCGCGGCAAAGCGCACAAGGCCGAAAACCGTGTTGTTGAAGGCCAAATAGAGCGGTCGCTGTGCACCCGGCGCAGTGTCCATCAGGTAGTTTATCAAGCCGATGCCCGAGCCAGAGCTGTAAGCACCGGACATCAGGAAAACGGCGGCAAAGGCATAGCCGAGCCACACCGCCCCGCCGGGGGCCGAACGACCGATCGTCCCGATCAGCAGCGCGATCAGTGGCGTCGCCATCCCGACCACTGTCGTCGTGATGATCAGGGCACGATTCCCCCGCCCATCACTGACACGTCCCCAAACCAGATTCGAGAGGATCGAAGCCACCGTTCGCACAGCCAGGTAAAGGCCCACCAGGCCAGCCTGAATGCCGAGCTCGCGGCGGGCATAGACAACGTAGAACGACGAAGGCCAATCACCGACCAGCAGCGCGAGGTGGACCAGCGCCAGGTGCCGGTACAGCGCGTCCTCCCGGAGTACCCGAAAGCCGCGCTTGAGCTGTCCAGACAATGCGGCGATAACACCGGGCTCATGGCCTGGCGCATCGCGCAGCACCAGCGGGCTCGGTGGTTCCTTGACCAGGATCCATGACCAGGCGGTTAGCCCATAGAAAATCGCCGAGAGCACGAACATCACCGACACATTGATCGGGAACGGTAACCCCGACTCGCCAAGCAAGAAGCCAACGACCGAGCTCCCGCCAAGGGCAAGGATACCCCCATAGAACATCCGCTGGCCGAAGAAAGCCCCACGACGCCGCGCAGGGATCACCTTGCCGACAACGTCCATAAACGGGATATTGACCAATCCCGCACTCAGGCTGAAGAGCGTCAGCACCGTGAAGAACGCCACCGCCAACCATGGGCTGCCGACCGGAACGAGCGCTACCATCAGCGCAAAGACCAGCAGGATCGTGCTGCGGAAGGCCGAAATGGCGCGGTAGAACGGCTGCTTATAGGGTTGGCGTTCCATATAGCTGGACGCCAGCAACTGCAACAGGAACGATCCGCCAAAGCGGATCGGCGAAACGAGGCCGATCAGGAGGTTAGAGGCGCCGAGTTGTGCGAGGAACCACGTGAGCACCATCTCCGTATCGATGAAGACGTCACCGATGCGGAAGATGGCGCCATTGATGACGCCCAGTCGAAAGTTGCGCCGCTGGTCGCGAGCAGGCAGTGATTCGCCACTCCCCGTCTCGACAACAAGGTCGGCGAAGCCCCGTTCGGGAGCCTCGCCGACCTCAGTTCGATCTCTACCCATAAGCAGAAGAGAAACGGTAAGCGATCAGGCGTTTGCCGGCTGCGGCGCCGCCCATGCGATCTCCAGCTCCTCCAGCCGGAGGGCCGTTGGCATGCCGGTCTCGGTATCCCAGCCCATCATGCCATAGTATTGGGTCACGGCCCTGGCCAACACGTCAGGTTGCACCGGCTTCTCAGTGACGGAACCACTGCGATGCGGCTCGGCCATCCGTGCCGGAAGCTTATCATCCGCACGCGTCCAGCCGCAGCGCATGTTGAACAGCCGCATCATTGTCACATAACGCTCACCGGCTTTGAGCAGTTCCCATAGGTTGGTTCTCCACCCCGTGATCGCCCGGACTATCTCAACCTTCTGGTCGGCGGACCAAGGGATGAACATACAGAGCCCCAGTGAGTTGTCCAGCCATTTCATAGCTGCCGTGACCGAATAAGCGTGCACCTTGGCCGCGGACAGTTCGGTCGCTGGCACAGCCGTATAGACCCCCATGTCCTGCCATCCCTCGCCCACCGGGTCATGCACGAGGCCTTCATCCCAAATGTTGTGCATATGATCTGCACCCGTCGGCGAAACAGCGTATCCCAGCGCCTGACCATGGCGCGAGCGGCACTCATGCATCGGGAAGGGCTGGTTGTGCGCATTCACGGTAAAGGCGTCAGCACCACGCCCGATCTTCTGCGCCGCAATGGCCGACCCTTCGGCGAGCAGATCACCCAGGCCCTCACGATCGGCAATCTTCTGCACCATGGCCACCATCGCCTTCGCGTTGCCGAATCGCAGTTCCAGACCATCAGTGTCATCCGCGGAGAGCAGTTCGTTCTCAAAACACTCCATCGCAAAGGCCACAACCATACCTGCCGAGATGGTATCCATCCCGTAAGCATTGCAGATCTCATTGGCCTTGCTGATAGCGCGCAGATCGTCCACGCCACACAGCGAGCCGAAGGAGCCCAACGTCTCATACTCCGGGCCACCGTACATCGGATCAACCTTATAGTCGGCATCATCGACCTCAACCACGCGCTTGCAACGAATCGGGCAGGCGTAGCAGCCGCCCCGGTCGATTAACAGTGTATCGCGCAACGCCTCGCCGCCGATGCGTTCGTTGCCCTCGAACTGCCCATCCTGGAAGTTGCGTGTTGGGAGCTTTCCCTCCTTGTGGAGCCCGGTCAGGCCCCCTGGGGTGCCCAGATCGTGCATGCTGTACGATGTCTTCTTCCAGTTTGTCACCATGAACTTGGCCAGGGCCGAGAGGCCTTCCTTGTCAGCCACCGGCACCGCTGCGGACCCCCGTGCTACGACGCACTTGAGCTTCTTGGACCCCATCACTGCCCCGAGCCCCGTTCGGCCTGCGGCATGCTTGAGGTCATTGATCACGCAGGCATAGCGCACCATCTTCTCACCAGCCGGACCGATGAGAGCAAAGCGCGCGTTCCTCTCGCCGAGCTCCGCCTTGACGGTCTCCTGACATTCTCCCGTGGTCTTTCCCCAGAGGTGATCGGCGGGTCGAATCTCAGCCTCGCCATCGTGCAGCCACAAATAGATGGGGGTGTCCGCCTGTCCGCGTACGATGACCGCATCATAGCCCGCCCGGCGCAGCTCAGCACCGAAGAACCCGCCCACATCTGCCTCACCATAGCCCCCGTTCAGCGGCGATCTGCCGCCCACGGCGCTGCGACCGGAGCCCGCAATGGGCACTCCCGTGATCGGCCCTCCAGCAAAGATCAGGAGGTTATCCGGTCCAAGTGGATCAACGTCGGCGGAGACCTCCTTAAGCAGATAATACGCAATCAGCCCTGCCCCACCCAGATATTGACGATAGAAGCGCTCGTCGGGCTCTTCCACCGTGATGGCCCTCGTCGTCAGGTCAACCCTCAGGATCTTGCCAGTGTAACCGTTCACAGATTCCTCCCTCGATATGATGACATGCGTCGGATCCATTCTACCCGATTGGCCCAGAGGTCAAATCAACGCTCATGCAGGGCTGAACCATCTGAATCGGATTGCAGCACCAGCCTCTGGGGCAGTGATATCCGTTGGCCACCAGGTCTTTCACTTCCTTGACAAAAACAAAGACGAATCTATTATGATGTTATAACGATATTCAACGCATAGACGCGCTCAGAGCGATCGAATCGCTGGTCCTCCGACCCAAAGGGGCCCTCCGGGTTCTCAGGGCGATAGGGTGCCAGGAGCAATTCTGACGCCTGCCGTGTTTGCAAAGGAGGCAGCTTTTCCGTGGTCAACCACGGAGAAGCTGCCTTTTTGTGTTTCTATGTGCCGTGACGGGCTTTGCCCGGTCATGCATACAGGTCTCTTTCGTCAGGGGGGCAGCGCTCGCCTGCCCATAGCCGTCAACTCGATCAAGGAGGTTGCTTCATGTGGATACTGCGTCTAAATATGAACGATCGATCGTCGAAACTGGAAGAAGTCCCCGAGCGCTACAAGAACCTCGGTGGACGTGGTCTCACCTCTACGCTCATCTATGACGAGGTTGATCCCGAGTGCCATCCCCTGGGTCCCAACAACAAGCTGATCTTCGCGCCCGGCATCGTCACCGGCACATCGGCGCCGACTTCGGCCCGTGTGTCCGTGGGTGCCAAGTCGCCGCTCACAGGCGGCATCAAGGAGTCGAATGCCGGTTCAGGATGGGCCCCCGCCCTGGCCCGCATGGGGATCAAGGCCCTGATAGTCGAGGGGCAGGCTGAGGAAAACGGGTTCTGGATGGTCCACATTGCGATCGCGGACGGTAAGCCAAAGGTTACGTTCGAACCCGCCGATACGTACACGGGAAGGGATCTCTACGAGGTCTACCCTGAGATCTATGCCCGTTTTGGCACCAAGGTACACATCGCCGCCATCGGGACGTCGGGCGAGTTCGGCTACCCCAACTCCGGCGTTGCCTTCAACGATATGAAGCGCAACCCTACCCGCTACTCAGGCCGCGGAGGCCTGGGTGCTGTGATGGGCAGCAAGCGGCTTAAGGCTATCGTCATCGATCCCACGGATGGACCTGGCGTCCATATCGCGGACGAAGCGCTCTTCAAACAGGGCCAGGCAAAGATGCGTGACGCGCTTATGACGCACCCCGTAACCAAGCCCAAGGGTGGCCTCAACTCTTACGGCACGGCTATCCTCGTCAACATCCTCAACGAGGCCGGGGGCTTGCCGACCCGCAGTTTCAGCAGCGGTCGGTTTGAGGGTGCAGCCGACATCGCCGGCGAGGCCATTTTTGAGACTAACAAAGAGCGCACCGGCAAAGAAGTCTATAACCACGCCTGCAGCCCTGGCTGCATTATCCAATGCTCCAACACCCTCTACGATAAGGACGGCAATGAGGCCGTCTCCTGCATCGAGTACGAGTCCGACTGGGCCTTCGGCGCCAACTGCGGCATCAGCGACCTGGACGCGATCGGCAAGATGGTCACCCTCTGCAATGCATATGGCCTGGATACTATCGAGGCCGGTGTCACGATGGGTGTGGCCATGGACTCAGGACTCCTCCCCTTTGGCGACGCGGAGGGGGTCATCAAGCTTCTCCATGAAATCGGCAAGGGCACCCCGACCGGACGGCTTCTGGGG
>JAKJAE010000208.1 GCA_022707665.1 Chloroflexota bacterium | reverse complement strand
TATCAGGCAGTCCGGCGCGCCGTGCCGGGAGCCTATATCGACATGGCTTTCTTCCCTCCCGAGTACGACAGGGCCCGGATGCTGGCCAGCGGCGTTCCCCTGTTGGTGGGAACACAGTCATGGCACGACAGCCACGACTTCGACATGGTTTTGATCTCCAACGCCTACACGCTGGAGTTGATCAACCTGCCCTATCTGTTTCACACCTCGGATATTCCTATGCTCAGCGATGAGCGGGATGAATCCTGGCCCGTTTTCGCCCTGGGTGGCTCGAATGCCATGGCGACTCAGGCAATCATCACACCAGCGGGGGATGCGCTGGTCGATGCGATCTTTTTTGGTGAAGGTGAACGGCAGGTGGAGTCCCTGGTGCGTGAGTTCACGACGCACGGTCACCTACCGAAACAGGAGCGGTTGGCGCGGATGGCAGAGTCGGTGGTTGGTCTGTGGGTAGCTCACGGGCCTCCTGGGCAGGTCGTGCATAAGGCCATCTGCCATGACCCTGGTGCCGCTGATCTCCTTGTTGACTATCCCTCACTTGACGACGATGAAGCGTCGACCGCGCGCCTTCAGATCAGTTTCGGGTGTCCCGCCTTCTGTTCGTTCTGCTTCGAGGGCTTTGATCGCAAACCCTACCGGGAGGTCGACCTGCCCGCAGTGCTGGCAACGGCAGATGCTCTGAAACAAGCTCAGGGTGTCGAAGCCGTCGACGTTTTCAGTTACAATTTCAACACATACGAGCAGATCCTGACGCTCCTGCTTGAGCTGAACCGGCGCTTCGATCGTGTCAACATCCAGAGCCAACGTGTCGATCTGCTGGCTGTTATGCCGAGCCTGATCGCGGCAGAAGTGGCCGCAGACAAGCGCAGCTATACTCTTGGCATTGAAGGGATCAGCCGTCGTATGCGTGCCTTTCTGCACAAGAGCCTTGGGGACCACGAGATCGACGTGGTGATGTCGCGCCTCATGCAGGAGCGGATACGCGAGATCAAGCTGTTCTACATCCTGACAGGTTACGAAAGTGAGGCCGACCTCAACGAGTTTCACGAGTTCGTGTTGGAGCTCAAGGAGCTGCGCCGACAGCACAACCGCAGCCTGCGCGTCGTTTTCAGCTTTGGATTGCTGGTTCGGATGCCCTTCACCCCGCTGAGTTATGACCGGCTGTTTCTCGACCAAGAGTCATGGCGCCAGACTATCGGACCGGCCAAGTCCTCGGTCGAGACGAATGGATTTGAGTTCCGGCTGGCTACACCGTGGGCCGACTACGCGGTGTCGCAGGTTCTGGCTCGGGGGGGACGCTGGCTCTTCGAGCCGTTGGTCGAGCTTGCCTCCCATGGATACTGTTACGACCTGGAACTTCCGTCTGGTTATTGGGACGCTCTGCAGCACTGGATGAAGTCGCACGGGCTGTGGAATGAAACCTTCCTCGGTGAGAAGGGGCCCGATGTGCGTGCGGCGCTGGACTTCGTGGCACTCGACGTGCCCCCAGGATTCCTCTACAGACAGTACCAACAGGCGTTGGCAGGAGTGGACGAAGGGTATTGTCTTGGCGAGGTGGGGTCGCCCAACGCGGTCGGAGAGCCAGGGCAGTGCCTTGCCTGTGGTGCATGCTCGACGCCTGAAGAGCGCGCCGCGATCACACGGCACACAATGCGCCATCCAGGCGGCGGATATCTCGAAACACTGGCGACGATGATGCGAACGAAGTGGCAGGCGCGGCCGGTCTTTGCCCGTGTCTGGCTGCCACCATCCACTGCGCCTACCGGGACAGCCTGGCGCAATGCGTACGTCATGCGAAGCTTGCTCGCTGCTCACCCGCAACTCCACGTCACACTTCTCTCGGTACGCGAGAGCCTATTCGCGACCAAGGGACTGGCATCCCGGTATTCCGGTCTGTACGGCGAGACCGTGTTCGCGCTCAAGGCGTGGGACGCCCATATCCTGGGCCAGGTCCTGGCAGCCGGGGATGAGCTGCCAGGCGGTACGCGTTTTCTCGGCTTTGTGGACGAGTTCACACCCGGTGTGTTCGAGCGGATGCACCTGCATCTGACGTTGCCCTCTGAGCATTTTCCTGAGGCGGGGCTGCGCCTGCGGGAATACCTGCAGACGGAGTACGTGCCGGTTAACATCCGCGGCACCGCTGGTGGTTACGTTCTCGACATTCCGGAAAAGGCGCGCAAGAAGCGGGTCATCTTCGCCGGTCGGTTTGCGGAGACGGACGGCATAGTCTCTGCCGAGTTGCAAGTCAGTCCCAAGTTCGACCTGCTGGCGTACCTCCGCACTTTTGCAGACTTTCGACGTTACCGAGAGGCAACGGCCGAGGTTCGCGATCTGGTTCTGTGAGCAGCAGTTCGAGTGTGAGGCGAGGTAGCGCTTGAACAGGTCTCTGATCCCTGCGAAGGAGACGCGAGTCGAGCTTGTCGTGGTCAACTCGCGGTTCATTGCGACGGCGGCACCGGCGTTCAGCGTGGAGGAAGCGCGGACCTATATCAATAAGATCCGTAATGAGTTCGCCGATGCATCGCACAACGTGCCCGTCTTCGTCATCGGTCACGGCAGCAGTGTGATCAGCCATTGTACGGACGATGGCGAACCCTCGGGAACGGCAGGGCGCCCCGCGCTTGCCGTCTTGCAGGGCAGTGGTATTGGCGACATCGTGGTGGTGGTAACCCGCTACTTCGGGGGCACCAAACTTGGCACGGGTGGGCTGGTACGCGCGTACGGTGACTCCGTAAGGGAGGTGCTACGTGTGCTCCCGTTGGCTGAGAAGGTCGCCACACAGGTCCTGATGATGGCGATCCCATACAACCTGTACGAGCGGGCGCGGCTCCTGGTCGGGGACTGTCACGGCGAGCTCGTCGATGTGGACTTTGCGGCCGACGTCACGCTTACGACACGGTTCAGATTGGAGCACGTCACGTCCTTTCAGGCGCGCTTGCAGGACCTCTCGGCCGGCAAGGTTGCGGCCGAGATCATCGAGACTGATCCTGAGACTATTGTGCCGCTAGGAATGCTGGGCGGTGAGATCCTGTAGGTGCGCCGGGTGTGCTGGCTTTACCAGTCTTCGTCTTCGTCCTCGTCGTCGTCCCAATCCTCGTCGTCCCAGTCATCCTCCAGGTCGTCCCAGTCGAGTTCGACGGGATCTACTTCCACGACGATGAGATCGGTGCGGCAGTGAGGGCAGCGGATTTTCTGATCCAGCTTGGGTTGAGCATTGAGGATGATCGTCTCGTCACAGGCCGGGCATATCGCTGTGATTGCCATTTTGGAGTGCCTCCTGACAGCACATTGTTGAAGGTCAAAGCATCGGGTACAGCAGACCCTGGCGCACGATTGGGCACCCGTACAACGACAACATAGTGGCGCCGTTCGGCGTCACTCTTGGCCACATTCTAGGCTGGACCCGTGGTAACAGCGTTTGATCGCTATGTCATCGGGATGACAACGTTCGGAAGGTCGTACGAAAACTGCCATGGGTGCCGCTCTCCATGCAACTCGCACACCTCCTGATACGTGGTATAATGTGAGTGCCTCGCAGGAAAAGACGGCCCGATGGGTCGCACCTTCCCGAAGCCAGCACCTCTGTCAATCTGTATGACTGTCTGCCGACGTGCGAGGCGCGTGCGTCACTGTAGTAGGTTTCGTTTGCAGTTATGCATTCGTTGTCTGCTGTCGCCGCGAAGGGGTCATCCCCGACGGCGACAGCGGAACTATGTCTGGTAAGGGGAGATCACCATGGAAATGAGTAGTGTACTGGAGCGACAAACCGAAGAGCCTCCTGGGGTAGGTGAAGAGCCTCCTTCCCCCTGGGAGGGTGTATCGTTGTCACAGTGGTCGGATTGGCGTTGGCAGATGACCCATCGTCTCCGATCGGTAGAAGACTTCGCCCGTATTATCGATTTGACGCCCGAGGAGACCGAAGGACTATCGGCCCCCGGGCGTTTCCGTGTGGACGTGACGCCGTACTTTGCCAGCCTGATCGATCCGCACGACCCCAACTGCCCAATCCGGCGCCAGGTCATCCCGACCAGCGCTGAGTTGGTGCCGTTCCAGGCTGAGATGGTGGACTCGCTCGGTGAGGACGCCCACTCACCAGTTCCTGGGTTGGTCCATCGCTATCCTGATCGGGTCCTGATGCTGGTCACCACGCAGTGTGCCAGCTACTGCCGCTTCTGTACCCGGAGCCGCCTTGTGGGCGACGGGCGGATGACGTTCAATTCGGAAACGTATGATCGCCAGTTGGACTACATCGCCGCTACGCCGGAGATTCGGGACGTGTTGATTTCCGGTGGTGATCCGCTCACCATGGCGCAACCTATGCTTGAGCGTCTGTTGAAGCGGTTGCGCGACATCCCTCATGTTGAGGTTGTCCGGATGGGGACACGCGTGCCCTGTTTCCTGCCTCAGCGAGTCACGCCGGACCTTGTGGCCATGCTAAGCAAGTATCACCCTCTGTGGATGAACATCCACTTCAATCACCCCAAAGAGATCACGCCGGAAGTGGAGGTTGCATTGGCACGCCTGGCCAATGCGGGCATCCCCCTGGGAAGCCAGTCGGTACTGATGGCCGGGATCAATGACTGTCCCAATGTGATCAAGGCGCTCATGCACAAGCTTGTCAAGAACCGTGTGCGTCCCTATTACCTCTATCAGTGCGATCTGGTCCACGGGGCGGGGCATTTCCGGACGCCGGTGTCCAAGGGTCTGGAGATCATGGAGTCACTGCGGGGCCACACGTCGGGGTTTGCTATCCCGACCTATGTGATCGATGCGCCTGAGGGTGGGGGCAAAGTGCCCATTCTGCCGAACTACCTGATCAGCATGTCGGACAGCAAGGTCGTAGTCCGCAACTACGAGGGGTTCATCACTGCTTATACGCAGCCAGCACATTACAAGGCGCACGATCCGGCAACGTGTCCCTACTGTCAGGCCCACCAGACTGAACACGGTCAAGAGGGTGTGGCAGGACTTTTGAGCGGCGAGCGCCATAGTCTGGCGCCCGAGGGCTGGTATGAGACGCATTACCGGCAGACAACTTCAGCTACCGAGGCTCCGTGCGAGACCCAGGAATGTGTGGAGGACGTGGTCCATGCTGGAGTCTAGACAAGGACTACGCGTCGCGGTTGTGGCTAACCGCAAGCACAGCGTTGCGGTCACGTCGGATGCACCACCCGATGCCCTGGCGGAGTATGATGCGGAGGAAACCGTCGATGGGATCCTGCAGGCGTTGCGTGATGCTGGCCACAGCCCCTTCTTCCTGGAGGCCGATGAGACCCTGCTCGACACGGTGAGGGAGACGCGTCCCGACATCTGCTTCAACATCGCTGAGGGACTGCGGGGCGATGCGCGTGAGTCTCACGTCCCGGCGCTGCTCGAGATGCTGGGGATTCCGTACACGGCTTCCAAGGTGTTGACGCATGCCGTCTCTCTCGATAAGGCGGCCACGAAGCGTCTCTGGCGCGATAGCGGTCTGCCTACAGCGCCGTTCCAGGTGTATGCATCGGAGGCGGCTGTCGTTGAAGGCGCGCTCTTGGGCGA
>JAKJAE010000207.1 GCA_022707665.1 Chloroflexota bacterium | reverse complement strand
CTAGGTCGCATCTTCCCTATGGCGGAGCAGTCTTTGATCGTGCAGGCCATCGTGTTGGGACTATCAGCCGGCATCTTCGAAGAGGTCGCACGTTATCTGATCTATCGCTTCTGGCAGAAGGATGCGCGTAGTTGGCGCGAAGCCGTCTTCTTTGGCCTGGGCCACGGTGGCGTTGAGTCGATCCTGACAGGATTGCTGGCAGCCTTGACGCTTGTAAATGTGATCGCGATCAGCCAGGTCCAAGACCCAACGACCTTGGGACTGCCCGAGGAGATGGTGGCGACGACACTGGCGCAGGTGAGAGACTACTGGACAATGGGTGCCTACCTGCCAGTACTCGCAGTCGCCGAAAGGGTGATGGCCCTGATCCTTCATGTCAGCCTATCAACGCTGGTGGTACTGAGCTTCAGGGTGCAGAGCATCTGGCCCGTATTGGCGGCGATCTTATGGCATGCCACAGCCAATGCGGTAGCTGTCACTGTGGCACAGACGTGGGGAGCCGTCGCAGCCGAAGGCGCGATGGCGATCATCGCGCTTCTGAGCATCGTCATCCTCTGGGGCACGCGAAGAGCGCTCCCCCTAGAACGCGCAGAGGTTGCGCGGTCCTGAAACTGGAGAGAGAGCCTATGACAGAAATACGGCATCCACGCCTTGAGGAGTTCGAACTGCTTATGCGCTTCCTCGAGCGCGCCTTCGGCCATTCCAAGGCGTTTTTCCAGCGTGCCTATCCACACCTATACCTGCCCACAGAAGAGGCTATGTCGTGGGCATATATCATCGAGGAACACGGCGAGATCGTCTCGCACGTTGGTGTCTACCCCATAGAAGCGATCACCGCCGGCGTTCGCTGTTCAGTCGGTGGCATCGGCGCGGTTTCGACATCGGCCAAGACGCGGGGAAAGGGCTATATGACCGTCCTACTCCGCCACGCCATCAATGAGATGCGCCGAATCGGGTACCCGATCTCGTGGCTTGGCGGAGACCGCCAGAGGTACAACAGTTTCGGCTGGGAGCTGGCATCGCCCCTCTATGACCTGCAGTTCTCGAGGCGATCCCTGGCGTGGTATGGCATCGAACCCGTTCAGATCGAAGAAGTGTTGCCTGAAGAGGCTCTGCCAGTCGTCGAGAAGTTCCAGTCGTATCAGCCATGCCACACGATTCGCCCCGACCTGGCGCGCCAGATTCAGATCATGGACAAGCGGTTCTGGATCTTCGACGATGGCTATGCCATTCTGGCGGGACAGGAGCGGCGCGAGTTGCGAATCCTTGAGCTGGTGTCAGTGTCCGGCAACGAACTCGGCGTCATCCGTGCCCTTCTGGACTGGAATTTCGGCGATCGAGCAAACTGGGGGCACTCAATGTGGGATAGTGAGCGCACCAGCCGCCTGATGCACTGTGCCTCCTACTGGTCCGGGGGATCGAGTGCCATGTACCGGATCAATGACCTGGCCCAGGTACTGACTGCAGCGAGATCGGTATTGAACGCGCGAGCACAGAGCCTGCGCGATTTTTCCGTTGCCATCGGTGTCCAGGAGCACGATCGAACGACCGTCACCACGGTCCAGGTCGTCGGTGGCGAGGTTCACATCGAGTCAGGAAGGCACGCCGCAAGCTACGTGGAGTTACCTATCGTCGAGGCTACGCGCCTGATCCTGGGAGGCCCGTCTATCGCGGCGCAGGCCAACCTGCCGCAGCCTCTACTAGCACTGCTCCCGGTGCCTTGCTACGTCTTGCCACTCGACCATGTTTAGTCACCGGTAGCGTCCATATCGCCAGAGTGGGTCGTGCCATCGGCCCGGGCGATCTTTCGGATGGGCAGTGATTTCCGCCCTGACCGCCAGTTCTGTGCATCCTGGATTCATGCTAGAATAGCAGATGATGCAGGCTCCACAGGACCAGCTACACAACGTCACAGATGCCACAGACTCACTTCAGGACACCAGAGATGTGGCCTGGAGCGAAGCTCTGCGTAACGCCGCCAAGGCCTTGACGCATGACCTCGAGGTCGAGGCGGTCCTCGATCGACTCGCGGGAGCCGTACGGACTATGGCTCGAAGCGACGAAGGCGCCGTACTCCTGATTGATGGCGACAAAGCCCACGTCGTCCGCACGTACAGAGGGATGGAGCCAGCGGTCTCACCCAGAGAGACCCGAAGCTATCATCTGGGAGACGGGATTCTGGCCCAGACGGCCGCTGAGCGCCGCCCTGTTCTTGCCTCTGGCGCACAGAGACAGCAAACACAGGCATCGAGCACCGATGTTGCCAACCGTCGATCGCTGCTGACGGTGCCCCTATGTGCCGGCGATGCGATATTGGGGTTTGTGGCTGTTGCCAGCAGGCGCCCCGATGCCTTCAGCAGCCGGAACGTCCGCGAGCTAGAGATCATTGCATCGCTGGCAGCCGCAGCTTTGCAGAATGCGCGTCTTTTCGAGTCGTTGCGCCGAGAGCGCGACCGCCTGATGGCGCTTGCCAGTATCGACCAACAGATCCTGGCTATGTCGGACTCACCGCAGACCGTCATCCGAGCGATGCTCGGGCATGCCGTCCGGCTTCTTGAGGCGCCCAAAGGACTGAGTATCCTGCTATCCGACGATGCGCCGAAGGTCGTCCACACCTATGGACTGAATCACGATGCCAGCGTCAAGGCTCTGGTTGACCAGCACTGGGCCAGAGGTCAACAATGGATCGAGGGGATGGGCGAAGGATGGCTGGCCGCTATCGACGAGATGCCCAGTGCACCGGAGCTCAAGCCATGGGTAGAAGGCGAAAGCATTCAGGCGCTGATGGCAGTCCCCCTCTGGCTACAGGGCCGTCTCGTGGGCCTGGTTGCGCTGATGGACACCCGGCAGCGGTCCTGGAAAGCAGATGAGACGCACCTTGCCAGGGTCCTCGCCAGCCAGGCGACGATTGCCATTGATAAAGCAATCCTCGCGCAGCGGCTGCGCGAGCGCCTTCACGAATCTGAGGGAGTGGTAGCACAACTCAAGCAACTTGACCGGCTGAAGGGCCAGTTCATTCAGAATGTGTCTCACGAGCTGAGAACGCCGCTCGCCATCGTCAAGGGATACGTCGACCTCATCAGCGAGGGGGCTATCGGCACCATTGAGAGCGCCGATCCAGCTTTTTCCGCAGCCCTGAGTGCGATCCGCACACACACCAACAACCTGACGCGGATCGTTGAGTCGATCACGTCACTGAGCGATGCCGATGTCGGGCCATTGCGCCTCATCCCTCAGTCGATTTCCCCGATTTGCGAGGCTGCGCTACGAGCCAATTGGCAGCAGGCGCTCCGTCGTAATGTCACCATCATCACCGACGTTTCACCCGACCTTCCGTTGGTTGACCTGGATGCCGAGGGACTATCGCGTGCGATCAGCCACGTTGTGGAGAATGCCATCAAGTTCAGCCATCCAGGCCCCTCCTCCGATGAGGCTACAACCGTCTGGTTCCGCGCCCTGGAACGCGGAAATCGCGTCTGGATTCAGGTCGAGGACAAGGGAATAGGCATTCCATCCGAAGCGATGGAACACATCTTCGACCGGTTCTACCAAGTCCATGGCGAGTCGACGCGTCACCACGGGGGCCTGGGCATTGGCCTTGCCATGGTCAAAGAGATCATCAACCGGCACAATGGCGAGGTGGTGGTTGAGAGCCCCGGGCAAGGGTTGGGAACTACCATCTCGATCATACTGCCCGTCAGCCAGGCCAACTCTGCCCCCGGTCCGGGCGCGGAACAATCGTGAGCGCTATGGATCCCAGGATCGATGCTTCGTCATTCTGCGCATCGCGAGCAAGTGCGCGCGGACAGCGTGGCAAGCAACCACCCAAGGACCGAAAGCCCATATACCTTCTTGGCGTGATCCTCCTGTTGCTCGTTGCAGGCTGCGCTCGCCCAACGCCATCGGGGTCCCCGCTCCCGTCAGACGCGTTGGTAGCAGATGACTTCTCGCCACCCAATGTCGGCTGGGCCCGTTTCGATACAGAGCAGAGTGCTGTGTACGTGCTAGCGGGGGAGCTCTACCTTGAAGACCGGGGCAAGGATCTCGCCGTCTATTCACCCCTCATTGGCCACGAGCATGCGGATGTTCAGATCGACGTCGACGTGCGGCATGTCCAGGGAGCGGTGAACAACTGGATGGGCGTCCTTTGCCGCCAGCAGGACGAAGATAACTACTACCTCCTCGCTATCAGCGCGGACGGCTACTACCTGATCCTCCGCGTCATCAACGGCGAAGCAATGGCGCTCGTCGGCCCCGAGTACAGTGAGGTCATCCGTACTGGCAAGGCCGCCAATGGACTGCGAGCCCGCTGCGAGGCGTCGCAGCTCAGCCTGTGGGCCAACGGCGAGAAGCTGGCGACCTATCAGGACGACAGCCTCATGGACGCCGGGGGGGTGGCACTCTTTGCCGATGCCGTGCAGCGGGGTGAGATCGTCGTCGTTGCGTTTGATGACTTCGTCCTAACCAGCCCATGAGCAAGAACGGCGCCACAACACTCAAGCAGGTCAACCCGCTGACTCCCACCAGACCCAACATCGTCGACGGTGCACTTATGCTCCTATGGACTGTCGCGTGTGTTGGCTACTTTGGACCGTGGATTGCACGTCGCCCGGCAAGCGCCGCGCTCTCGTGGAACGCCTACGATCTTTTTGCCCTGCTGCGCCTGCTACCGGAGATCGAAAGCGGCGCTCTCAAGGTCAACCTCCAGGCCCTGCAGCTTCCTTCATTGGCGCTCGCCGTCTTGTTCCCGGTCCTGGCCGCACAGCGCAGCACATTCCTGCGCATCGGATCGGCACTGATCGGCTCCGCACTCGCTGCGCTGACGTTCCCACCTTACCCTGAGATCGTCACAGCCTGGAAAACGCCTGGCTGGTCTGTTCCGTTCTGGTGGGGCGTGGGCACGCTCACCTGTGCCTGGTTGGCCGTATGGGCTGCACCACGGATCGGGAAGGTCCGGCATTGGGTATGCGTGGTCGCGACCCAGATCACGATCCTGCCAGCAGCCGTGACCCTGCATCGCCTGTTGCCGCCACTGCGCTCGCTGCACAATGCCACGGTGACGCCTGGCTGGGGGTTCTGGAGTTGCACGGTGGGCCTTGGCCTGGTCGGTGTACTGTCGATCCTCAGAGCGCTGGAGGTGGTCGATGGATGACATCCCGGATAGGGACTATGACCTGGGACGCCTCAGGGAAATCAAAGAGAAGTACGAGGCCAGGCTCCTTGCCAAGGCCAACGTCGTCGCAGTAGGAATTGGCATTCCCATGCGTGACGGAAGGCCTCGTGGCGGCCCTGCAATCATCGTCAGCGTGACACAGAAGGTGCAGGCAAGCGAACTGGCACCCGAGGATCTCGTGCCACAGATGCTCGAAGGGGTGAGGGTCTGGGTTGAGGAGACAGCGCGCCTGCGGGCCAGTTCACAGGAGCCGGACGAAACCTAGCGAGGTCGAGATGGACTACGGAATCACACAAGACACCCGCAATGTTGCCCACCAGGCGGTAAGCCGATTTCTGGGCCTCCGGAATGTCGTGGCGTGCGGGCTAGGTTACAAGGTGTCCCGAGGCGAGCAATC
>JAKJAE010000206.1:5316-5579 GCA_022707665.1 Chloroflexota bacterium | reverse complement strand
GTCATTTCCGACCGTCGAGGAGGTCAACGCGGTCATCATCGCGTGCGGCGCCCTGCCCACCATCACGTGGCTTGACGGCACCTCTGAGGGAGAACAATCAGCCGAAGAGCTCTTCAGCCTGATGATTTCGAAGGGGGCTATGGCGCTGAACATCATCCCGGATCGCAACTGGAATATCGGTGACCCTCTCGACAAACAGCGCAAATTGCGGGCACTGTATGATGTGGTCGCCTTGGCCCGTGAGCGGAACTTGCCGATCAACG
>JAKJAE010000206.1:0-5306 GCA_022707665.1 Chloroflexota bacterium | reverse complement strand
CACTGAGATGAACGCTTACGGGAAGCCCCTGATCGATGATTTCGACGCACCGGAGCTTGCGCCTGTGCGCGATGATTTCATGGACGGGGCATACTTCTTCTACGGACACAATGTGCTTCAGCGTGCGCTCGGTCTGGGAGCGCAAAGCACGTGGGCTCAGCAGGCCTTCGCCGCTCTTAGTGATCGGAATCGGTTCTACACCGAGGTAGGGCGTCGAGTAGCCCCGGGAAAGGATGGGTTGGACAGGCTGCGTGCAGTTGACTCATTCCCCACCCCCAAAGACCTCCTGGGAGCTATTCAGGCATAGACAAAACCGTCTTGCGTAGGTAACAGAGACAATAGTGAGAGGATGGGAATCCGATGAGCAGAGATCGATTTGAACAATACCGCCGGGCCGAAGGGCCATTGCCCAGCACGAACAGGATATGGCCGCTCTATGGAGCGGGGTTCGAGAACCTTGGTGTGGATAAGAAGCCTATAGAGGTGCCGATGCCGCAGTACGGCCCGGACGAGCTGCTCGTGCGCCACGACGCGTGCGGGCACTGCTTTTCTGATATCAAGGTCATCCAGGCCGGACAAGCCCACCCTCGCATCTATCGCGATATGAAGGCCGATCCTATCGTGCTGGGGCACGAGGTTAGCCTCACCGTGGTCGCCGTGGGTGACAATCTCAAGAACGAATACAAGGTCGGTGACCGCTTCATCGTCCAGGCGGACATCTTCGTCAACGGTGTTGGCTATGCCTACGGATACGAAATCCAGGGGGGGCTTTCAGAGTACACCGTGATCGATCAGCGCGTGCTCAATGGTGACCATGGCAACTACCTGATCCCGGTGAAACCTGACACCGGCTACGCTGAGGCAGCGCTGACAGAGCCGTGGGCATGCGTCATTGCGGCTTACCAGTTGCGGTACCGAACGATGATCCGTCCGAAGGGAACGCTCTGGATCATTGGAACGGACCTGGCTGACCACCTGAACACAGCACAGCTCACCATCTCGGAAGGCTTCGATAGTCGGGCACATCCAGCGAAACTGATGCTAACGAACGTTCCGACACCATTCGACACGTGGCTGCGGAGCCGTGCCGCCGAGTTTGGCATAGAGGTTGTTGACGTTCCTGAGCTTCCCGACCCTGCCACGGTTGAAACTGACGACTCGCCAGTCTCGCCGGCTGAGGTCAGCGGCAGTGGTCCCGGTGTGGATGACATCGTTGTGCTGGGAGCCGACCCCGATGTCATCGAACGGGTCAGCCCCAACCTGGCCAGCTACGGCATCCTGGCCATTATCGACAACCGTCCCATGGGGCGTCCCGTGGCACTCGATGTGGGGCGCGTTCACTACAATCGCTGGGTCAATATCGGCGGAACCGGCACCGACATTGCCAAAGTCTACAGCGAGACACCTGTTAGGTCGACTCTAAAGCTAGGAGGATCGGCGTGGTTCGTCGGCGCCGGTGGGCCTATGGGTCGGATGCACGTGCAACGTGCTATCCAATCGGCCGACCGGCCGGGCACGATCGTCTGCACCGACATCAGCGACGATCGCCTGGCCGACCTCTGCACGAGCTTCAGCACCGAGGCTGCCAGTATGGGCATCGAGTTCATCTGCCTCAACCCGATGAACAAGGAAGTCTACGAAGCCGAAATGGCTCGCTTCCGAAAGTCTGGCTTCGATGACATTGTGGTGTTAGCCCCGGTGCCGGCACTGATCGCCGATTCAGCTACGTACCTTGCGCCCAAAGGCGTAATGAACATCTTTGCAGGCGTCGCCCGTGGCAAGCATGCGATGGTAGACCTCAGTAGCGCCTATCTCAGTCAGACCCGCATCATCGGCCACTCGGCTTCCACCATCGAGAACATGACCTTCATGCTACAGCAAACCGAATCTGGGCAGCTATCACCGAACCGCTCTGTCGCAGCCATCGGCTCGCTCGAAGCCGCCTGGGATGGCCTGCAAGCGGTCGCGCAGACGACATTCGCGGGGAAGATTGTCATCTACCCACAGTTGCAACCACTGCCGCTCACGGGTATCGAGGATCTCAGGGAAGTGCTCCCCTCGGTCTACGCCAAAATGCGCAATGGAACGGAGTGGACCAATGAAGCCGAGGCCGAGCTGCTACGGCTCTTGGCCAAATAACGCCCCCCAAAGATGGTGGACGGAGCGCCGCCTCTTCAAGCACTGCCGCCCGTGCTGATGACCTCGGATCCAGGGTCATTTGCACGGGCGACCATCGTCGATCGCAAACCTCAGATCATCCGCCGAGTGGTGGCGGATCATGCCTATCCAACCGAGGTGGTGTCTGCACTCGATGCATTTGCCCACGAGATCGCCTCGAGCGTAATCCAGCCGCCTATGGCCTCAGCTGAGGATGCCGAGGCCGGCTTCTGGCGTGACCAGTGGGCGCAGTACGCCGGTCGCACTTGGCTGGAACTCCCATGGTACTTTGCCGAAACCTACTTCTACCGGCGCATGCTCGAGATCGTTGGCTATTTCGACCCGGGTCGCTGGCACGCGCACGACCCCTTCGGCCCACAGAAACGTGTGCAGGAGGCCGAAGCCATCGATCAGGTGGGGCGTGTTTGGCCAAAGATCGTGGCCGAAGCAGGAGAGGCGCGTTTCGTGGCCCTCCTCCACGCCTCGCTCTGGGGCAACCGCGCGGACCTGAGCAACTTCACCGTACGTGAACGCGCTGTGGGCAACGGGCCTGGCGATCGCGAGTACATTCTCATCGACCACACGGATGCCGTTGTACGATTGCTGCGGTCGAAGCGTAGCCCAGCCCGCGTGGCGTTCGTCAACGATAACGTCGGCGCTGACAGCCTGTTCGACCTGGCACTGAGTGGCTTCCTGCTCGAACAAGGCTGGGCCAGGCACGTGACGTTGCATCTGAAGGATCGGCCTTTCTTCGTATCCGATGCCATGCCTGCAGACATTGCGCAGATGGTTGACAGATTATGTAGCTGCTCCCATGTGCATCTGGCAGCACTGGGAAGACAGCTCAGGGATGCCCTGACTTCAGGCAACCTGCTTCTGGCCACTGATCCCTTCTGGAGCCGCAGCCTGTGCTTTGAGGACCTGCCAGAACCGTTGCGTGCTCAGTTAGCATCAAACGACCTGATCTTCGTCAAGGGTGATGTGAACTACCGGCGACTGCTGGGGGATCGACGATGGCCACACACGACGCCGCTCGAGTCCATTTCTACGCGGTTCCCGAGGCCATTCGTCGCTCTCCGCACGCTTAAGGGCGAGATCATGGCCGGACTCAAGCCCGGCGAAGCCGACGCCCTGGCAGCTCAGGACCCGGAGTGGCTGATCAACGGCAAGCGCGGCATTATCCATCTGGTGGAGCCGGATAGGAGAGACCAGCACCAGGCGAGCCCTTCCCCATACCCTGTGACCAAGCGGCCATAGGCCACTATGTGTGCCCATCACCTGGCGGATGAAAGGATAACACAGATGAACAAACCACTACAGGATCGAGTTGCATTAGTCACTGGCGGTGCACAGGGCCTGGGCGAGGCCCTGTGTCAAAGGCTTGCCGTCGAGGGAGCGCACATCGTCGTCGCTGACATCAACCTGGATGGGGCGACCGAGACAGCCGCAGCCATCGAGGCGCAGACCGGACGCCGCGCTATCGCTGCGCGGGCAGATGTGACCAACGAGGACGAGGTCGCCCAGGCAGTCGACCTGGCCATCGCCACATTTGGGCGGTTGGATATCTGTGTCGCCAATGCTGGCGTACTGATCGCGGAGGCAATCGAGACGTTCCCGGCCGAGAAATGGCGCCTCGTGATGAACGTCGACCTGTTCGGCTACTTCCTTACCGCAAAGCACGCCGCCCGGGTAATGATTCCACAGCACAGCGGCACGATCATCCAGATCAACTCCAAGTCCGGCAAGAAAGGTAGCTACAAGAACTCAGCCTACGCCGCCGCCAAGTTCGGTGGCATCGGCCTGACCCAGAGTCTCGCACTCGAGTTGGCTGAGCACAACATCCGCGTCAACGCAATCTGCCCGGGGAATCTCCTGGACTCCCCCCTCTGGGTCAACTCGCTCTACTCCCAATATGCCAGGAAGTGGGGCATCACCGAAGCCGAGGTCCGGCAACGCTACATTGATCAGGTGCCGATGAAACGAGGGTGCACCTATGAAGACATCGCCAACGTCATGGTCTTCCTGGCATCGGATCAGTCGAGCTACATGACCGGCCAGGCGATCAACGTCACCGGCGGCCAGCAGATGGACTGACGGCACACAACGTTGCACAAGCCAACGTCTGATGTGGCTATGTCCTGCATGACCTATAGCCCTCGTCCCCGTACAACCTCCGGGAGCTTGTGCGGGGTTACCGTAGCACGGCACAGAGACACTCGCGGGGGGCAGTGCCTATGAACATTCTCGGCATCGACTGGGGAGAACACGACAGCGCGGCGAGCCTTCTACAGGACGGTCATCTCGTTGCGGCGGTCGAGGAAGAGCGCCTGAGCCGGATCAAGCACGCCCCCTTTGCCTTTCCGGCCCGAGCCGCGCGCTGGTGCCTCGAGGCGGGGGGCCTAACACCGGCGGATGTGGATGTCGTCGCCTACTCATTCTCACCTACGGTGGGCCTGGGCCGCGGGTTTCTGCACGCCATTCGGCACTTCCCACGCGCGAATTTCATAGCTTTGGCAGAGTTGGCGCGCCGCCTATGGTATGCGGCCCCGCGTGCCTACGCACACTATGAGCTCAAGATACCGGCTCGCACGCGTACTGTCTACGTGCCGCACCACCTTGCCCACGCTGCCAGCGCCTACTATCCATCCCCCTTCGACCGAGCGGCGGTCCTCGTTGTCGACGGCATGGGTGAGTGGCCCGTCACCTCACTGTACGAGGGCCGGGGCAACTCACTCCGTTCCCTTGGTTCAGTCTCATTTCCGCACTCTCTGGGCTTCTATTACTCAGCGTTCACCGAGTACCTGGGATTCGATCCGTTTGATGGGGAGTACAAGGTGATGGGGCTAGCAGCGTATGGCGAGCCCCGCTTTTCCGAGCGTTTCAGGGACATCCTCCGCCTCGAGGATGGTCTACAGCACAGACTCGACCTGCGTTTCTTCAACTTCCACCATGACTATGGCCGCACGACGTGGTACAGCCCTCACATGGTCGAAGTATTCGGACCACCCTCGATAGAGCCTGAGATGCCCGCCCAGATCTACGCAGATCTGGCAGCAAGCGTCCAACAGCGCCTTGAGGACGCGATCTTCCACCTGGTTCGGCATCTGCACCAACGCACGGGGGCATCCGACCTGTGTATGGCAGGCGGG
>JAKJAE010000205.1 GCA_022707665.1 Chloroflexota bacterium | reverse complement strand
GACCTTTTGGTGACCGTGCCGGCTGGCGGCTCGCAGCGCTACTGGGGTCGGGATCTGCAGTATTGGAGCGCAGTGGCGAAGCTAGGTCTTGAGTTGCTGGCGCAACAGTGCTATCTGCCCGGGCTGTGTGAGGAGGAGGGGCACCATCGCGCCGTGTGGGTCCCGGTGCTCGACTGTCCCACCGACAAAGCAAGGCTGGAGGCGCTCGCCAGGGCCATGCCCCCAGTGTGTCGCGCACTCTTCGACCTCAAAACATCGCCCGATCCTGCCCATGCCCCTTTGCCCGCCGCGCTGCTGGAGTCATTTCTGGGGCAACTGGTGGATAGGGCGGTGCGTGACTGGGGTGCCGAGCGTCTGGATGATCGCCGTAAGCTGCCGAAGGGTGCTGCCGGGCTATGGTGGTCCGCCCTATGGGGCCCCGATGGTGCTATGCTCGTCCCGGCTGCACTGCGGTGCGACATGGCTGCCCTTCGCGACGCGTATCAGGCGTGGCTGGCTCAACTGCGCGGCGGCGATCAGGCTACCTTCAAGCTCTGTTTTCGTCTTGAGCCGCCCGAGGTGGACGCCGAGACGGGACACGTGGCCAGGTCCCATTGGGAACTGGCCTATTTGCTGCAGGCTCACGATGATCCCAGCTTGCTCGTGCCCCTGGATTTAGTGTGGCAGGCGCGTGACGGGACGTTGGAGTACTTGTCCTATCGTTTCGAGCAGGCACAGGAACGCGTGTTGGCCGGGCTCGGCACGGCAGCACGGCTGTTCCCTCCCGTGCTCAGGAGCCTGCGTACGGCCTGCCCGCAGTCGTGCGAGCTGAGCACAGAGGAGGCTTACGCGTTCTTGCGTGAGGTCGGGCCGCTCCTCGAAGGCAGCGGGTTCGGGGCGCTCGTACCACCCTGGTGGTCCAAGCCTGCCAAGCTAGGAGTGCGAGCGAAGGTCAAGAGCGACCAGGGCGGGGTCAGCAAAGGCCTACTCTCCATGGACGCTGTAGTAACCTTCGAATGGGAGCTCGCGCTCGGTGACACGCCGCTCTCGAAGGATGAGTTCGAGCGCCTGGTGGCCTTGAAGATGCCGCTGGTCCAGGTCCGCGGGCAGTGGGTGTTATTGCAGCCCGACGAGGTGGAGCATGCGATCGCGTTCTGGGAACGACAACGACAGCGTGAGATGACACTGCGTGATGCCCTGGGCATTGCGCTCGGTGTGTCCGCTGATGTGGAGGGCCTGCCGGTGCAGTCCGTCGAGGTCTCGGGCGAGATCGGCGAGTTGCTGGCGGATCTGCAGGCGGGCGAGCACGTTGCAGCGGGGCCCGTTCCCCGGGGATTCACCGGACAACTGCGACCTTACCAAATGCGGGGGGCGTCGTGGTTGGCGTTCATGCGTCACTGGGGGCTGGGTGCATGTCTGGCCGATGACATGGGCCTGGGAAAGACCATTCAGGCGATCGCGCTCCTGCTTCATGCCCGTGAGCAGTCCGAGGCGCCGTTGCCTCCAGCCCTGCTCGTCTGCCCGACATCGGTCGTGGGCAACTGGAAGCGGGAGATCGCGCGCTTCGCGCCGGGTCTGCGTGTGCTCGTGCACCACGGGGGTGACCGTGACCGAGGGACAGCCCTGGTCGAGGCGGCGGGCAAGCACGATGTCGTGATCACGACGTATGGCCTGGTGCGTCGGGACGTCGATACCCTGGCCGAGATGCCGTGGAGTGACGTCATTCTTGACGAGGCGCAGAACATCAAGAACCCCGATGCCAAGCAGACCCAGGCCGTACGTAGCCTGCATGCACCTAACCGTTGCGTACTGACGGGCACACCGGTGGAGAACCGCCTCTTAGAACTATGGTCGCTGATGCAATTCCTGAATCCCGGACTACTGGGGTCGCAGCAGCGCTTCCGGAAGACTTACGTATTGCCGATAGAGCGCTATCAGGATGCCGAGGCGACCGCCAAGCTGCGGAAGTTGGTTGAGCCCTTTGTCCTTCGCCGCCTGAAGACAGATTCCACGATCATTCAGGACCTCCCTGAGAAATTGGAGATGAAAGTCTACTGTTCCTTGACTCAGGAGCAGGTCACCCTCTACCAGGCTGTCGTGGAAGAACAGCTTCTGGCTATCGCGCAGGCGGAGACTGAAGCGCAATCGGACATTGCGCGCCGCGGCGCAGTTCTGCGCATGTTGCTGCGACTCAAACAGGTGTGCAATCATCCGGCTCAGTACCTGGGGGACGGCTCCCCGTTGCCGGGGCGCTCCGGAAAACTCGATCGTCTGGTCGAGATGTTGGAGGAAATCCTCGATGTGGGCGATCGTGCGCTCATCTTTACGCAATTTCGTGAGATGGGACACCCGCTTCAGACCTACCTTCAGACGCTGTTCGGGGTCGAGGTGCTGTATCTTCACGGTGGAACGGCGTCGAAGCGCCGCGACGAGATGGTCGCGCGCTTCCAGGCACAGCAGGGTCCGCCGATCTTTATCCTCTCGCTGAAGGCGGGGGGCACCGGGCTGAATCTCACGGCTGCTAACCACGTTTTCCACTTTGACCGCTGGTGGAACCCGGCGGTGGAGGATCAGGCTACGGATCGTGCGTATCGCATCGGTCAGATGCGCGATGTGCAAGTGCATAAGTTCATCTGCGCGGGGACGCTGGAAGAGAAGATCGATGCCTTGATCGAAAGCAAGAAAGCGCTGGTCCGGAGCGTCGTCGGGGCCGGCGAGGGTTGGCTAACCGATCTCAGCACCGATGATCTGCGCGCGATCATCTCGCTGAGTGAGGAGTGAGGTGCAGATATGGCGCGGAGACGATCGAGTTACTACGAAGATTATTGGCCTCGCTACGAGCCTTCGGAACCCAAAGGAGTCGACGGTATCAAAGCCAGGAGCCAGAGAGGAGCCTTTGTCCAGAACTGGTGGGCTGACCGCTGGATCAAGGCGCTGACTTCCATCATGGACCCCGCCCGCCTGAGCCGGGGGCGCAGCTACGCGCGGCGGGGGCAGGTCCTGAACATCGACGTGGTCCCGGGGCGGGTCTCGGCGCGTGTGCAGGGCTCGCGCTCTACACCGTACCAGGTGCAGATCCAGCTAAAGCCGCTGACGAGCGCTCAGTGGGATGCCGTGATCGTTGCATTGGCGGAACAAGCGCTCTTCTCTGCGCAGCTCCTTAGCGGGGAGATGCCCACGGAGGTCGAACAGGTCTTCGACGCCGTCGGGGTGTCTCTTTTTCCCACCTCATCCGGCGACCTCGTGACGAATTGCTCTTGCCCGGATTGGGCAAACCCGTGCAAGCATATTGCGGCTGTCTACTACCTGCTGGGCGAGCGCTTCGACGCAGACCCCTTTTTGCTCTTCAAGCTGCGTGGCCGCGATCAGGGCGAGGTGGTCGCAGCACTGCGCGAGCGGCGGGCGGGGGCACTATCGCAGACAGAGGTCGCGGTCGAGACACAAGCCCGCACGGCTGAGCCGGTTCCCTCTCTTGATGCGTCGCTCGATGACTTCTGGGGGACGCGTGACGCATTGACGGACTTCAGCGTCCGAATCGCCGCGCCCGAGGTCGAGCTGGCGTTGCTGAAGCGGGTAGGCCTCCCCAACTTTGTGACAGCATCGACCTTCCGTAGCCAGATGGAGCGCATCTATGCGGGCGTGACCGAGCGTGCGTTGCGGATTGCGTTTGGGGGATGATGCCAGATTTGCCTTCCGGGAAGCTGCCAGCTTCCCGGAAGGTCCCTACGGCACGATATCCGCGACCGAGTTCATGATGTGCGTGGGACGATAGGGGAACTGCTCGATGTCAGTGCGCATTGTGACTCCTGTGAGCACCAAAATGGTCTCCATACCACTTTCGACACCAGCGACAATGTCGGTGTCCATGCGGTCGCCCACCATGATCGTGTCTTCGGAATGGACGCCAAGGTAGTTTAGCGCCGTGCGCATCATCAGTGGATTGGGCTTGCCGACGAAGAAGGGTGCCTTTCCGCTGGCGGTCTCGATGAGCGCTGCCATCGCTCCACAGGCGGGAACGACGCCACCCTCAGAAGGTCCCGACGCATCCGGGTTGGTGGCGATGAAGCGCGAGCCTTCGATCACCAGCCGGATGGCCTTTGTGATCTGAGCGATGTTATAGGTGTTTGTCTCGCCCAACACGACGTACTCCGGGGCATAGTCGGTGATGATATACCCCTCGTGGTGAATAGCCTCCGTGAGGCCGCTTTCTCCGATGACGTAGGCCGTCCCGTTGGGCCGCTGGCTCTGCAGGAAGCGCGCTGTCGCCATCGCGGAGGTGAAGATCCGCTCGGGCGGGATATTCAGTCCCACGACCTGCAACCGGTGTGCCAGGTCGCTTGGTGTGTAGACCGGGTTGTTGGTTAGCACCAGATACTCGACCCCCGCATCCTTCAGCCGTTGGATGAACTCGGACGCCCCCGGGATCAGGCTTCTCCCCCGCACCAGCACGCCGTCCATATCGGTGATGTAATTCTTGGTCATAGGGCCTCCCTAGCGGCAAGAACGAAGAATCAGAGAATCAGTGAATGCAGAGCCAGGCGTTCTTCGATTCTGCGATTCTTAGATTCTATCACTCTGTGATTCTGTCGTACAACTCTGGCCTGCGATCTCCCAGAGTGTCGAGCTCGAATTCGCCAGGGCGCAGGACAATTCGCTTGTGGCGTGCCTGTGTCGGGTCGATCCTGGCGTAGCACAGCTCCTCGTTGTCGGATGCCTCCGCCAGGACATCGCCACGGGGATCCGTGATCTGGCTGTGGCCGAAGAACCAGAAGCCACTCTCCTCCCCGCAACGGTTGCATGCCACGACGAACACGCGGTTCTCCAACGCCCGGGTGCGCGTGAAGAGCTGCGGCGCGTTCTGTGAGCCGTCGGGCCAGTTCGTGGGCAACGCGATGATATCGGCGCCCCCGAGGGCCAGTGTCCGCATCGCTTCCGGAAAGCGCAAGTCGTAGCAGATGATCATCCCCAGGCGACCCACCGCGGTCTCCCAGACCTGGAAGCCGGTATCTCCTGGGGTCGTGAAACGATCCACACCCAAAAGCGGCAAGTGCGCCTTGCGGTAGACCCCGACCATGCCTTCCGGGCCGATGAGGACTGCGCTGTTATAGACAATCGCCGGGTCATCGCTGCGCTCTAGCAACCCAAGGACGACGTAGGGGCCACCATCATCCATGCCGTGTTCCTGACAGAGGCGAGCCAGACTGTCGGTCGACGGTCCTGGCACCTTCTCTGATGCAACGTAGGCGGCCTGCAGGTCCCCGAACCCGTAGCCACTCAGGGCACATTCGGGAAAGACGGTCAGGCGTGCGCCGTGGTCAATGCTCTCCGCCAGCAGGGCCTGGATTCGGGCGAGGTTAGCCGCGTTGGCCCCCAGTTTGGGATCCATCTGCGCAACTGCAACGGTGATGGTACTCATCGGGCCTCTAGGGAGAAATCAGACCTTCGCTGTCTATGGCGGCTGTCACCACAGCCCGCACCGCTGCCTGCACCGCATCGATAGGACCGGTGGCGTCGATGGCGCGCCAGCGCCTGGGATCTTCTGCCAGGAGCTTCAGATAGCCTTCACGGACCCGCTGGTGAAAGGCAAGTGCCTCGAGGTCGAGG
>JAKJAE010000204.1:279-5602 GCA_022707665.1 Chloroflexota bacterium | reverse complement strand
CTCAGTGCGGAACTTGTGGATCAGTGTGAAGACGTAGCGGTGATCCTCGCTGAGCAACTGCCGCAGGTGCTTGCTGCTTTCGGCCTGAGCATGTCCTTCTGTCACAACGCCTGCGGAAGCGAAGTTTTTGTATATCTGTTCGTCTAATTCCTGTCGATCTGTGACAACCACAAAGGTCCAGTTCCCCGGCAACTTGCGCATCACTTTTTGGGCGAAAAAGATCATTGAAACACTCTTGCCGCTACCTTGGGTGTGCCAAAAAACCCCAAGCTTACCGTCACGCTGGCGGATGTCGGCCATAGCTTCGAGTGCGTTATTGACGCCCAGATATTGGTGGTTTTTTGCTGTCAGTTTAATCATGCCGCCCGGGACTTCCTGAAAGAGGCAGAAGTTCTCCACCAGATCCAGAAACCGCGCCGGGTCGCAGACGCCACGCAGCATGGTTTCCAGCGACACCCGGCCTGATTCATCCTCTCTGCCGACTTTTTTCCATTCCGCGAAATGCTCCCATCCGGCCGTGATACTGCCCACCCGGCTCTGGCTGCCGTTGGAGAGGATAATCAAGGCGTTGGACCAGAAAAGATGCGGTATGGTGTCTTTATAATCACGGAGGTTGCCGGTGAAGGCGGTTTCCAGGCGACGGTGGGCGGCCTTGAGCTCGACAAAGAGCAGCGGCAGGCCATTGACGAAGCCCACCAGGTCTGCCCGTCGGGTGTGCATCTCGCCCGTGACCCAGAGCTGGGAGCAGAGTAGGAAGTCGTTGTTGGCTGGCGTATCCCAGTCGATGACGCGCACGACCTCGACGGTTTGGCCATCGCCCTCGGGGTCGGGCACGGGGATGCGTACGCCGTTCTTGAGGAGGGCGTAGATCTCGCGATTGGCGGCGACCATGCTCATCCGCGAGCGGTCGCGGGTCAGCTCCTCGATGGCACCGTGGATCGCCTCGACCGGCGCGTCGGGGTTGAGCCGCAGCAGCGCCTCGCGCAGGCGGGTCTTGAGCACCACCTCGGCGCGCGTCTCTCGCCCGAGGGAGCTGGGGCCGTGGTCGAACTCGTGGTAGGCGTTGTAGGGCGACCAGCCGAGCTCCGCCAGCAGCGCGATCGCGGGCTGCTCGACCAGGGCGTCCTCAGTATAACCGGATGGGCTCAAACGCACCTCCCCAGGAATCCGATGTCCGCAGCCGGCATCCTACGTGTTCGGACTCCCAAACGAGATAGAACTGTCACGAGATAAGCTCGTCCACTATGCTGTGTGGGAAGCGACGATGCCGCCGCATCACCGTGGGTCAGCATCAGCCTGTTTCCTACATCCACACAGCACCCTAGACGGAACCAGCATTTCGGGCACTTGACCAGAACATAAGTTCTATTTTCACTATCCTAACCATTGACATATGTCAGTAATCCTGTATACTATAGTTACTCATCTACCATGTGTAGAAGGAGCTCTCGCCGCCCTCTGGGCGGCGTTGCATTTTACAGTTCCTCGCGCTTGGCGAGTTTCGCCCTCAAGTTTCGTCGGGTCGAGTTGTAGTCCACGTGATACGCCGTAACCAGGAACGCAACGACACCCCGATCCTGTTGGCGTTTGCGCAGGATGACCACATAGTCCCAGTTTTCCAGCCATACATAAGTCGACACCACACCATCGGACTCTCGGTAATCCCACGCCTTGACTTCCGGATCTGCACTGTGAGTGAGGGTTGGTCTGCACCAGGGTAAGCGTTCGGCCCGACGTGGGTCAAACAACCTCTCTCCAGAGAGCTTGTCCATCTTGGTGATCAGATGCCAGAATCCCTCTTCGTATCGGTCACCGCCCAGCTTGCGGCGATCCCACCGGACGGCAACCCCCTGAAAGCGGCAGCCTCCTCGCACGAAGTCACGCTCGAAAATGCCATATAGCACTTTCAGTACCAGTTCCCATTGTCCGTTTACGGAGGCCAACTCGGGCAACCAGGGAGGCGGCAGTATGTTCTTCTGGTTTACAGCACCCATCTCAGGACGCATTCCAGATCAGGATATTGACTTTGTCTTCGCGAGCGAGAGTGGTTCGGGTTAACTGGTAACCGGAGCGCTCGCACATCCGTGCCACCAATGCCAGTTTGGCTTGGCTGGTGGCGAGTCCGCGGTTGACATAGGCAACGGCGCCGAGCAACAGATCGGCTAACTGCAAGAGCTCTGTGTCTTCCGACCGGATGATCTGCATACTTTGGATGATCTCCCGCGAGAAATCATACAAGCTGTTGCATAGCACCTCGTGGAGCCTGACGACCTTTTTCCCTCCCCAACTATCTTTGATATCCAGGAAGATGCGATAGTGCGCGTCTGGCCGGAAGATGATCTTGAGCATATCGAAGTACATCTTGTAGTACCAGTCGTCGTGCGTCTGGTTAAAATCGGAATGCCGGAGGAGCGACTTGTCTGGTACAACCAGCGCACGGAAGTGCAGGTCAGCTTCATCGAAAAAGCAATCGACGACATCAAGGTAGAAACCGAGCGCCGCGGGAGAGACCTTGGTCCACTTGATCTCAAAAGCCGCAGCCATCCCATGACGGACCTTGAGCTCCCGGATGCGGCGCGCGATCCCGGAGGCGTGTGCTGCCGGACACCAGATTGCTCCGAGCGCCATAGCCTGCTGGTGATCGTGCTCGATATGACAGCTCTCATCGCAGTAGATGTTGAACTCGTCTGGCATCAGTGGCCCCCTTGCCGAGAACCTAGACCGTCACAAGACACCCGGATCTGGTACCTGTGGCCGACAGTGTGATGCTTAGCAATCAAGGCAGCGTTGTGTCTTTACAGACCCACGTCCAACCGGGAAGCTACCCGGAAGACCAGAGCCTCCGAGTTGCCTGGATCGCCCTGCCCTCATACGAACTCTGTCGCCTATGACGCCTTAGGCGCCCACCGCCTCCGGGACGGCAATATCCAGCTCCGACACGTCGACCTCGCCGGAGACGAGCTTGGGCAGCAGCAGGTCGCGAGTGCGGCGGAGATTGGAGTTCTTCCTCGTGAGATCTTCGATCTGGATTTCCATTGGCTCAACCAGTCGCTCGTATTGCTGCAGTGGAGGTAGCTCAGGAGAAAGGAAACTGATGCCTTCCATATCGCTACGTGTCACCGATTTGAAGATGGTTCCGCCACCCATTGAGTCCTCCTCTCGGAAGCTCTCCTTTAGGAGGTGATAGGCGAACCACTGGAAGCCAGCCCTATGCCTGATCGCGCTAAGACCTCTGCCGATCACGATCTTTGTGGTGGCTATGTTGATCCTGCCAACCGGGGCCCTCACCGAGAACAGAATGTCGCCCTTCTCAGCTACACGCCCCTCAACAGTGCAGTAGAGGCGCTCTGTGGGATAGCGATCGCCGAAATCCGTGACTCCTTGATGGAAGGGCAACCCGATGCCTTCGGCGTTGTAGTACTCAGACCTCGGTGACTGACCCATGGTGAGATCGCACACATCTGCCAGCCTCTTCACCTCCCATCCCTCCGGTATCCGGCCCAGCGGCGAATCGACGAAGCGGGCCTGCTCGTGACCGGGGAAGCGGAACTTGACGAACCACTCGCGGTAGAGGGCCTGTGCCATCTCCTCCAGAATCTTGATCCGCCGCAGGTTGTTCTCGATCAGGTCGTCGTAGGCTGAGAGGATCGCGGCGATCTTGCGCTGGGTGGGGAGGGGAGGGACCTCAATTTCGATATCAGAGAACGCACTCTTGTTGATGATTGGCGTCGCCACCCCACTTGCAAGCGCTCTGATCCGCTCTGTCTCAGTCCTCAATAGGTAGAACACATACTGAGGATCGTGTTTTTCCTGGTCGACGATGATGGAGTTGATTTGCTGATTGGTCAAACTCATCTGATTCGTCATGCAGATCTTGCCGATCGAGGCGATGCACGTAAAACACACCGCTTTCGTGGGGAGCATAGCTGAAGAGTGTCTTTCCCTCCCTCGTTCGCTGATAAAGCGAGCAGTCTCAACATACCGGCTATCGTTGCCAATATCTGTTGGCGTGATGAATGCGTAGTTCTCACCGTAGAGCTCGGGTTCCTTAGTCGGGGGTGTCTTTCCGGTCACCACACGACCAAGGTCAGCAATGCGGATCTTACGCTTCCACTGAGACATCAATCCCCCTCCAGCAAGTTCGCCACATTCTCCGCGATCCGTCCTTCCAGTTCCCTTGCCTCGGCGTTCAACGTCTCCAGCTCCTCATTGAGCTCCTGCAGGCGCTCAACGAAGTCGAAATCGTCCTCTTCCCGCGCCGCCACGCCCACGTAGCGCCCGGGGTTGAGGCTCCAGCCCTGCGCCTCGATCTCGTCCAGCGTCGCAACCTTGCACAGGCCCGGCACATCGGCGTAGGCCCCATCAGGGAAGTGCTCCGCCATCAGGGCGGCGCTGTCGTGGAGCGCCTCTGGCGCCTCGCCCCGGTAGAGGCGGGCGATGTTGGACAGGAACTCGATCTGCGCCGGGGTCCAGTCGCGGTGGGCACGGTCGATCTGGCGGTAGAGGTGGCGCGCGTCGATGAAGAGCACGCGCTCGGAGCGAGCGCCTCCGCGCTTGCCCCGGTCGAGAAACCAGAGGGTGCAGGGCAGGGTCACGGTGTAGAAGAAGTTCGAGCCGACGGCGACCATCACGTCCACCGCACGGTCCTCGATGAGCTTCTTGCGGATCTCGAGCTCCGAGCTGCGGGCGTCGGACGCCGAGTTGGCCATAACGAAGCCGGCACGGCCCGTGGCGTTGAGCGCGCTGTAGAAGAGCTGGATCCAGAGGTAGTTGGCGTTGTCGGTGCGCGGCAAGCCCAGCGGGAAGCGTGGGTCGTCCGCGAGCCGCTCCTTGTCCACCCGGTTGACGTTGAAGGGCGGATTGGCCATTACGAAGTCGAACCTGCCCCGGCAGTTATGCACGTTCTCGTAGTAGGTATTGGCCTGCCGTATGTCGCCGGATAGTCCGTGGACGGCAAGGTTCATCCTGCACAGGCGCACGGTCTCGAGGACCTTCTCCTGGCCGAATATGGAGAGCTCCGATCCGGGATCCTTCTGATGGTTCCTGATGAACCTGGCGCTCTGCACGAACATGCCGCCCGAGCCGCAGGCCGGGTCGAAGATGCGCCCGTGGAAGGGCTCGATGATGCCGACGATGAGTTGGACGATGGCGGTGGGGGTGAAGAACTCGCCGCCCTTCTGCCCCTCGCTCATCGCGAAGTGGCCCAGGAAGTACTCGTAGATCCTGCCGAACGCGTCCCCCTCGATGTCCATCGGCACGGAGTTCATCGTCTTGAGTAGCTCCGTGAGCAGCGCGTTCTCGAAGCGGTTGTAGGTCTTGGGAA
>JAKJAE010000204.1:0-269 GCA_022707665.1 Chloroflexota bacterium | reverse complement strand
CGACATCCATAGGGATCTCCGAGAAAGACTTGAGGAGGCCTACTAACAGGTCATTGGAGAGACGGTTGTATGTTTTGGGCAGGACGTCTTTGAGATCGCTGTTCTCGCGCTCCACGGCCCTCATGGCGTCGTTGATGGCCATTCCGATATTCGCGCCCTCGGGAAGAGCCAGCAGGTTCGCATATCGAGCCTCCTCGGGCAAGTACAGCACGCCCATGGCCTGGTAGTCGATCTTGCCGATATCGCGACGACTGTCGGCAGACTCTGCC
>JAKJAE010000203.1:2079-5638 GCA_022707665.1 Chloroflexota bacterium | reverse complement strand
CCCAGACGGTGTCGCTGCGTAGCTCGATCGCGGACAACGTCATCGTGCGTTCTGCCGAGACGGGCGTCATCGGTACCGTCGACCGGCCCAGCGCGCCGCTCCTGGTCCATGAGGGGGCGATCTACTTTCACGGGGCCGAATCTTTCCTGATCGAGTCGTTGGATTGGGAGCAAGGCATCGCGCTGGCCCGCCCTGCAGACCTGGACTACTACACGGTGGCCTCGGCGTCGACCAAGGTAGAGCGCCTGAAGTTGCGCCGCCGCAAGCCTGTCGACGAGGGGTACGTCCATGGCCTGGCCCTCTCGGATGAAGAGGTGATCGTGCACATCAAGCCCGCAGCTTACCGGCGTGTGCATCTGGACTCACACGAGACCCTGGGCTGGGGCGAGATTCATCTGCCCGAGCAGCAGATGGAGACCGAGGCCTTCCGGCTGACGCTCGATGCCGCTGTCGTGGAGTCGCTGGCCGATGAGGGGGTCATGGTTGCTCCCCTCGACTACGGGCCCGAGTGGCCGCTGATTCGTGCGCAGATTCTGTCCCGCGATGGCGAGAGCTGCCGCCTCTGTGGGCGCCTTGCCGAACCGGGACGCCCGCTGGAGGTGCATCACATTACCCCGGTGAGGACTTTTATGGCGCGGTATCCGCGATCTGTAGCGCTGCGCCTGGCCCACGCCCCGGAGAACCTATTGACCCTCTGTAGCGTATGCCACCAACAGGTCGAGCGTGCGCGCGGTGCGCGCACCGCGTTGGGTGGACTGGCGTACCTTCTCAAGCATCTGGTGCCGGCCTTTCTGATGTGTGACCCGGGCGATCTGGGCACTTCTGTGGAGGCGCGTGATGATGTGACGGGGCAGCCCTCCATCATCGTCTATGACGGTGTGCCCGGCGGGGTTGGGTTGTCTCCCCGGCTGGTTGATCTCTGGCCGCGCGTGGCCTCTGCGGCGCTGGAGCGGGCCGAAACCTGCCCCTGCCTTGACGGGTGTCCTTCATGTGTGGGGCCGACCGGAGAGAGCGAGCCCGGCGCCAAGCCGGCTACGATCCGGTTGTTGCGGCAAGTGAGGCGACCGGACGATCTTTGAGCTTGCCTGGGGGCCAAAGGCTGAGCCCTGGCGAAGCGCTAACGCATATCGTGCCCACACGACAGAACCCTTCGCAAGGTACCGCCGATCGGAATCGGGAAACCTTGCGAAGCGGGGCGTTTGATCTCCTTTGGGCTGGTGTATAATGGCGCCATTGAAGTAGCAGAGTCGCCCGCCAGGACAAGATGCCGATACTGACCAAGGACACGTTGGAGTTCATCAGCCGCAGTCCCGACCAGACGTTGCGTGTGGGGGCGCGGTTGGGTCGGCATCTCAACGGTGGCGACATCCTGGCCCTGGAGGGGGATCTCGGGTCGGGCAAGACCGTCTTCGCGCAGGGGATCGGCATGGGCTGGGGCGCAAGCAGCCGGCTCGTGAGCCCCACCTACGTCCTGGTCCGGCGTCACCGTCGCCACCAGGATGCCCTCGAGCTCTACCACATCGATCTCTACCGGCTAACCACCGCTGCCGAGGTCGAGATGCTGGGCCTTGAAGAGGTCATTGGCGCGCCAGAGACTGTCAGTCTCGTCGAATGGCCCGAGCGTCACATGGGCCTCTTCCCGGAGGATCGTCTCTGGGTACACTTGCGCATCCTTGATGAGTATCGCCGCTCGTTGGTCTTCCGGGCGCAGGGGGATCGCCATCAGGCGCTCCTCAACCAGTTCCGACAGGAGCTATTGGGGCTGTGATGCTACTGGCTCTTGACACTGCCACGCAGCGCGCAAGCATCGCCTTGCATGACGGGAGCACCCTCCGTGCGGAGTGCACGTGGGAGGCTGCGAATCAGCACACGGTGACGCTCCTCCCGCACATCGTGCAGTTGTTGGCGAATTCGGGGCTCACGGCGGATGACATCACGGCTGTGGGTGTCTGCATTGGGCCGGGGTCCTACACGGGCGTGCGCATCGGCGTGTCGGTGGCCAAGGGGTTGGCGTCGTCGCGGAAGCTTCCGCTGGTGGGCATCACCACCCTCGATGTGTTGGTTGCCGCACAGCCGCGGGACGATCGTCCGCTGTACCCGGTCTTCGCGGCAGGACGTAGCCGCATGGGCTTTGCCCGCTACCGTTACCGTGAGGATGGAGCGCGGTCTGCCGGCGTGGGGTGGCAACCTGAGACTGGTGTTCAGATCGTCACCTGGCGCCAGTTTGTTGAGCAGCTCACCGTTCCTGCGATTGTGGTCGGGGAGATCGAGCCCGGGGGACGTGAAGCGCTGCGCCCGCTCTTTGGGAAGGTGGAGGTGCCGGAGCCTGCCCGACATTTGCGGAGGGCTGGCTATCTCGCCGATATCGCGTGGCGCCGGCTGCGTGCGAATCAGGTCGATGCGCCTTCGGCGCTCTTACCACTCTACGCCCGATGAACGCTGCCCCTGAAGGGAACAGGGGGACTCCAGCCAATCGCCCAAAGGGGTCCATGCAGATCCGCCTGATGGAAGGGCGAGATATTCCTGCCGTTGTCTCGCTGGACCGTCAGGTGTTTACCGACCCCTGGCCTGAATCCGCCTATGTGCAAGAGCTGTACTTCAACACCAACGCCCACTACTTCGTGCTGACGCTTCTGGATCCTGCTCAGGCACGTACGTGGCATACCCACCGGCGCAGGCACGCGTCCCGGCTGATTGGGTTCGTCGGGATGCGGGTGGAGGGGACGCACGGCCACATCAGCACGTTGGCGCTGCGTCCTGAATGGCGTGGACAGGGTCTGGGTGAAGTGCTGCTGCTGACGGCCGTTGACCAGGCCATCCGCGACGGGGCCCGGATGATCGCCCTGGAGGTGCGGGTCTCCAACCAGGTTGCGCTCCACCTCTACGGGAAGTGGCAGTTCGTGCAGTACTCGCGGCTGCAGCGGTACTATTCTGATGGTGAGGATGCCTATCTGCTGCACGTCTACCTGGACAGGGATCCCGCCTATATATTACGCGTCCGCGAGCGTCTGGCGCAGTTGCTGACGGACCTGCAGATCCGCCTGGCTTCGGCTGCGGCGGACTCGGCCGAGTCGTACGAGACCACGACCACGGGAACGGGCGCCGCATAGCACAAGGAGACACTGAATGGATCGAGAACAAGCCCTCAACGCCCTAAACACTGAGATACGCGCTTGCACAGCGTGTCCCCTGTATCGGGGCCGGACCCATGCCGTTCCTGGTGATGGTCCTGTGGATGCGCTGATTATGTTCGTTGGAGAGGCCCCGGGCTTCTACGAGGATCAGCAAGGTATCCCGTTCGTGGGCGCGGCGGGCCGTTTTCTCAATGAGTTGCTGGAGAAATCGGGCATTGATCGCAAGAGCGTGTATATCACGAACGTGATCAAGTGCCGCCCCCCGGGAAACCGGGACCCGGAGATCGCGGAGGTGGTTGCCTGTAAGCACTTTCTCGACGCGCAGATTGAGATCATCAGCCCCAAAGTCGTCGTGACGCTGGGACGTCACTCGATGGCGCGTGCGTTTTCCGAGGAGAAGATCTCACAGGTCCATGGGCAACCGC
>JAKJAE010000203.1:0-2015 GCA_022707665.1 Chloroflexota bacterium | reverse complement strand
ACCATCCAGCCGCGGCTCTGCACCAGCCGAGCCTCCGGGGTGTGGTCGAGGCCGATTTCAGGTTGCTGCGGGAGCTCCTTGACGGCAAGCTGGCTGCGGAGACCTATACCCCGCCCCCCGAAGCTGAGCAGCTATCGCTCTTCTGAGTCCGGGGGGAGGACGCTACGCGCAGGTGTCGGGCCCCGGACCCCGAGCTCCCTTCTCGTATCTCTGACGGATGCTGGGTACAAGGTACTCGGCGAACGCTCGCTCAACGTCATAGTCGGGGTGCCAACCCCAATCGCGCCTTGCCGTGCTGTCGTCAAGGTCGGCGGGCCAGGTGTCGACGATCTGTTGCCGCTTGAGATCCGGCACAAAGTCGATCTGTGCGTCGGGGAAATAGCGCAGAACGTGGTCCCGGAACTCCCCGGCGGATAGACTGAAACTGGTCACGTTGTACACGGGTCGGCTCAGGGCTTCTCTGGGTGCCCGAGCCAGATCGATGAGTGCCTTTACCGCATCTGGCATTGCCATGAAGGGAATGCGCACATCCTCGCGGACGAAGCACGCGTAGGGCTTATGTTGTGCCGCGGCATGGAGCATCTCGGGGCCGTAATCGCTGGTTCCTCCGCTGGGCACGGTGAACGCGCTGACCAGCCCGGGGAACCTCACCGCGCGGAAGTCCAGGCTGGTCGGACGGTCGACGGCCAACTGCCGGTAATGGCGGCTGAAATAGATGCCGAGGAGTTCGCAGTAGAGCTTGTTGCAGCCGTACATCGTTGTCGGGTAGTTCCACTCCCACTCGCGGACGCGCGGTGCGGCAGTTTTGGTCTTCAGATCGGGTAACCCAAAGACTGCAATCGAGCTGGGGAAGATGAAGCGGACCGGCGCACCGCGCCACTCAGACTGCTGTGCAGCCAGGTGCAGCAGCCCGAGGGTCCCCTCGACGTTCACCTTGTGGGCCGCATCGGGGGAGAACTCCGCTCGGGTCGAGAGCAGCGCGGCCAGGTGGTAGATCTCTTCGATTTCATACTCGCTGACGAGACGATCCAGCAGCCCGGTGTCGAGGATGCTCCCCTGCACCTGGTGGACGTTCTTGGGCAGCGCCGGCAACGGATTGAGGTCTAGGGCGAGGATCTGCCGTTGGAATGCCGCGGCCCCGGGCGATTCACAGGTGAACTCGGTCGACAACCGCTGGATCAGGGCCTGTCCCACCTCTCCGGCTGCTCCGGTGATCAACGTGACCTTCGCGCGCATCGTTCCTCCTGGGTGTACGGTACTCCCAGTGTAGGCCGGATTGCCCTCAGGCAAAGTGGACTTGAGGCAGTTGAGCGCTCGGAACCCCTGCGAGGGTCCAGAAACCCTCGCAGGGGTAGCGGCAAGTACCGCGTCGTGCCACCAACAACCCCTCGCAAGGTCCGGAAACCTTGCGAGGGGTCGGGGACTCCTCCCCCCCTGCATCAGCCCTCTCGCCTTGTCTTGAGTGACTGTTCTGAATCTGGGATCACGAGTAAACTGGGCGGAGGAGGAACCACATGCGCTTAAAGGTCCGCTTTCCACAGGTCGAGCCGAACACGTACGAGATGCCGGCGACGTGCCCTTACGGGTGCGGAGGGCAGGCGTATCGCCGGCATGGCATCAAAGGGGAACGCAAGCCGTTGCGAGACGTGAAGTACGCAGAGGTGCTGAGCTATCGTTATACGTGCGTCAGATGCGGGCGGAGCTTCCGGGTGTATCCGCGCGGCGTAAGCAAAGGCGCCCAGCAGAGCCAGCGGCTGCGCGCGATGACGGTGTTGTTGTACGTGCTGGGGTTGAGCTATGGGGCGGTTGAGGATTTCGTGAATGCTTTGGGGGGCGGGATAGGAAAGACGACGGTGTACAACAATGTGCAGGCAGCGGGGGAAATGGCGCGCCGCCAGCAGCAGGCGCATGTGAAACGGGGCGGAAAACGCGCGGTGATCGGGGCGGATGGCACGTTCGTGAAGGTCAAAGGGGAGAGTGTCGAGATAGAGGTCGTGGTCGATGACAGCAGCGGG
>JAKJAE010000202.1:5407-5694 GCA_022707665.1 Chloroflexota bacterium | reverse complement strand
TGGGGATGGGCATCCCACTCGACCCGGGCGTCCTGCGGATGTCGTTCGTACACTACACGACAGCGGACGAGGTTAGCCGCCTGATCGAGGCGCTCGACCAGATTCTGTAAGGAGATGGGGGAACAGACGGCCCCGACCATGTCGTTCCCCCCCCCTGCTCTTACCCGGTCATCTCATAAAGGCGCGCCATCGCGATCAAGGGGTTGTGCCCCAGATAGTCGCGACACGGTGCATTGTAGGGCGTCTGTGGCTTGCGCTTGAGTTCCATCGGGTCACCACCGTGAGGG
>JAKJAE010000202.1:3098-5397 GCA_022707665.1 Chloroflexota bacterium | reverse complement strand
AACTGGAGCGCGGTTTCATCGAGCGCCCGCTCTACGAGCACGTGAGCTGCGTCTTTCCGGTCGTATAGCAAACAGCCACAGGCGGCCCAGTAGGTCATGCTGTTCCAGGCAGGTCCGCGCCACATCCGCAGCTCAAAGGCCGGATCCGTGACACTCACCGTGGCCAGGGGATGGGCTGAAAAGAAGCGGTCCGGGTTGAGCAAGTTCTCGTCTATCACCCGATTTGCCTGAGCCTTCGTTGCCGCTCCGACGACTATGGGCCACAGTCCCTCGAGCGCCATGGGGCGTCCTGTTTCCACGTTCCAGACGTCGTGGAAGAAACCGGTCGCCTCGCAAAAGAGGTGCTGGCGGATGAACTCGCGTAGACGGTGTGCCCGTGTACCGTAGGGACCACCGCTGATGCCCAAGCGCGTCGCCCATGCATCGGCGAGCGAGTACAGTGCGTAGAGATGTGAACATGCATCCACGCACGCCAGAGGACCTGGCTGAACGTGGTCAAAGCGCACCCCCTCGTCGACACCGCTCTCCCAGTCGAATGTGAGGATATCCGAGTAATAGAAGCCCTCGGGCTTGGCTTTGCGATGGGTCTCAAACCAGCGAATCTGGCGCACCAGGGCATCATAGGTTCGCGCGATGATCCCGTCGTCACCTGTATGATCCGCAAGCTCCTGCACGGCGATCGGCCACACAGGGGGGTGCGAGAGACGATTGCTCCACCGGGGTTTTTCGCGTGTCGGGTCATCGGCGCGAGGCATCCAGATAACGCCGGGAAGCATGCCATTGGCGGATTGGACCACCAGGCCGTTGAGCAGTTGGTGCCGGGCGTGCTCAGGCTCGTCCGGCAAGACATCGAACACTGCGTGCACCAGGTCCCAGTGACCGAACGCCGGGCCATAGCAGTAACCTGGCCCTATCTCTTCCCAGGAGTATGGCAGCGGCGCCTGCGGGGGATGGATCGATCGCTCGTGGAGTTCCGCGACGTAGGCCAACACAGGTCGCCAACTCGGCTTTCCGAGCGTCGTCACTGACGTGCGCAACGCTGCCAGAGTCGCCATGTTCCCTCCCTAAGTTCCCGTAGCGCAATCTTCTCGATTGAGTGCTGAAGTCCCCGGCCTCGAATACCGCGCCTCACGTGCAGTCAGCGCAAGGATCACGACCTGACCCAGCGCATATCCTGCCGCCAATGGAATCAGGTGGCCGTGCCCAAGGCGCACAGCATACCAGATTGCCACACATACATAGACGCCAAGCAGGAGCTCACCGACCCATGTGGCGCTGACCCTGGGATGGTAAGCGGAATGACGCCAGTCTCCGGTGCGGTTCGTGATCTCAAACTTCGGCGTCCTCACAAACGTACCGCCCCACTGAAGCAATCCACTGAAAACGGCAAGCGTCAGGCTCCAGGCGAGACCCATCCACAACAGCACCAAGGCCGGATATGCCAGGATCCGGCGCGCCCAGTCTCGATAGAAGTGTACTTGACCCAGGACATAGAGCAATGACGGGATGGACACCAGAGTCCCGAGCCAGACCGTGGCGTCGGCAAACGTCGGATTCGTCAAGACCATCGGCAGTGTCAGCAGGATCATGCCCAGGAGCAAGGGTTGGTTTGCATAACCACTGAGATGTAGCAAACCCATAACCTTCTGGTACCAACGCAACCGTCGCGACTTCAGGATGGGCCCGACCAGCTTCCGGAAGCACTGGAACGCCCCTTTGGCCCAGCGCTCCTGCTGTGCCTTGAAAGCCGTGACAAGTGGAGGCAATTCCGCCGGCACGACAACTTCGGGAAGATAGAGCGCCCGCCACCCACATAACTGAGCCCGGTAGCTCAGGTCGAGGTCCTCAGTCAGCGTGTCTGCCTGCCACCCGCCGGCATCCGTGATCGCCGCCTTCCGCCAGACGCCTGCCGCACCGTTAAAGTTGGTCAGCAGACGTGAGTGGCCACGCGCGATGTGGTCCACCGAGAAGTGCGCGTCGAGGACCAACGCCTGAATGCGCGTCATCAGAGAGTAGTCCGTGTTGAGATGCGCCCAGCGCGCTTGAACCATGCCCAGCGCAGGGTCAGCGGAAAAGTAGGGCACAGTCCGCCTCAGGAAGTCAGGAGCAGGGTAGAAGTCCGCATCGAAGACCGCGAGGTAGTCCCCGACAGCCGCACCGGTTCCTGCAGCGAGCGCCCCTGCCTTGTGACCCAGTGGCGTAGCCCGACGCAGCACCTCGACTCGCACGCCTGTCTCGCGCAACCGAACGGCCTCGAGATCCACAACCGAGACCGTCGCATCATCGGAGTCGTCAAGTA